>JBGQCZ010000580.1:0-4108 GCA_041495645.1 Gemmataceae bacterium
GCCGCGGGGCCCGAGGCCGGCGGTGACGTCCGGAAGGAGGGAAGGAGCGAGGCGGACCAGATCAGATCACTCCCGCCCGTGTTCGTGATCCTGATCTTCTTCGTCGACGTCGCTGCGCCGCCCGGAGGAAGAGCCGCGGTGATCGAGGCCGGCATCAGGCCCGCGACGGGAGGCGCCACGCCGCGTCCCGCGAGATCGATCGACACGGAGGGCGCGGAGGGATCGTTCGAGAGGAGGGTCAGGCGCCCGTTGACATCTCCGGCCGCAGGTTCGCATGTTGGATTTGTTCGCTTACCAGGATGATCAAAGCCAACGGCACGAGCCACAATTGGGGATGGGCCATCATCGAGATTTCGCCGCTTTGCAACAGCGACCAGATGCCGACGTTGCCGGCCAGCGCCGCGAACAAGGCGTGCCGGAACGATTGCCGGCTGATTGCCAGCCACGCGTACAGAAGTCCGAACAGGAACCAGAGGATCGAGTAAGTGCCGTAGTTGTTGGGAATCTGGTCGAAGAACGCCAGCAGCGGTTGCGTTCCCGGCATAAAGGAGATGAGCGATTCGCGCATCTCGGCCGGCGGCTTCATCCAGAACATCATCAGCGGCAACAGCGGCAGGAACAGCCCGGTTCGTTGAATCGGTTTGACGAGCACGTCCAATCGGTATCGCCGCAGGAATTCACCCAAGCCCACTCCCGCGAAAGCGATACCCATGATGACGAAGGCCCAGGTCTGCGCTTCGATCTTCGGGAAGATCCCGGGCACGTTGAAGCGCAAGTGCAGAAACAACAGGACCAGCAGCACTTCGCAGGCGTAGACGTAACTCGCGCGCCAGCGTTCCGGCACGCGGAATGGATCGATCTCCGGCCGCACGGCGAAAGCGATCGACGCCGTCATCAAGCCGACCGTCGCGGCCAGTAGCAAACAGACTTCGCCCAGATGCAGCGGAGTTTGCCTGGTGACTTTGTCGAACATGAAGCCTTCCTGCACGACGATCAGCACCATCACACCCGCGGCGATCAGGCCGAGCTTGGGCGCGAGTTCGAAGGCGGCGTCGGCCCAGCGGCCGGGCCGCCGCAAGCCGAATGCGTAGCCGACGGTGCCGAGGGAGAGAGCTGTCAGAACCGCAACCGAACGATGCAGCCAGAGCGCTGTTGAGTCCGGCGGCACGAGGCTAATTCCGAGTGCGGCCACGGCGGCAACAACGAGCGACATACTGAAAGTTGCCAATGACAGCCGCGAGCGTTCAATCGTCGCGGGAAACAGTCCCGTCGCCAGTGCGACGAAACCGACTGCCAAAGATGGCATGAGCCGTAGGCGCCAGTCTGATTCGACATGGATGAACATGTCCGTAGATGAAAGGACGAGCGTCACCGCAGCGGTAAAGGCGAGTCCGAGGTGCATTCCACGCGTCGGCCGCCATCTCGCGAGCAGCGACCAGGCCACGGCACAAGCGGCCCAACCGAGCGTCAGCGTGCGGAACGGCCAGCCGAAATATTGCATCGGAATCGTCGCAGCCAAGAGTACGACGGCAGCACTCACTCCGATTCCGATCAACGGCGCCGCGTGATCCCTGCCGGCAAACTGCGAGCGCATGTCCGCCGCGGCCAACGCCAGCACCAGCGCCAACCAACCCGGCCAGGCGCCGAACTGGGAAATCCACGGCGGAAATTCGCGAAACAAGGCCATTAAGATCGCGGCCAGGACCAGCGGAAGGGCCGCACTCACCGCGGCTAGTGCGAATTGGCCGTTCCACCAGGTCGATGGCTTTTCGTGCCACGGCGTGGTGACATTCTGGAATTGGCCCATCAACCGAGACACCACAAGCCATCCCATCGCCCAGGCTCCGGCCGCAATCGCAAAGCGATGGCCGAGTTCGATCCAAACCAATTCGTCGAACGTCCGGTGCGCCGTGCCGACCGCAACCAGGAACCCGCCGCAAACCAGGAACTTGACCAACAAGCCGGCCGAAAAAACGTAACGAGGCGAGCGCTCGCGCAGCGCATGGCCGACCATGCCGGCTGCCGCCAGCGCCAGCGGAAAGCCGTGCGACCAGGTGAAACCGATCCGCCGAAAGATCGTGCCGTCGCCCGGTCCGGGCAGCGATCCGCCATCGAGCAGGCTCAACATGGTGATAAGCGTGAGAACAAACGGCACGCCGCCGGCCACGGCCAGCAGGGCCACGCGCAAACCTGGCACGAAGTTCGCCCATGAATGGGAATCGTCACATTGAACTCCGAACTTCCGAGCGATGGAAACCAAACTACCTTGGCACCAGAACGGGACGCAGCCCAACAAATAAGCCACGCCCAAGCCCCAGCGTAAAGCGGACGCGACGGCGAGTCGATCGGTGAACTCGAAGGCGATCAATGCCGGAACCGTCAGATAGACGATCAACAGGCCGATGAGCACTATTTCATGCTGCCACGCTTCGCGCACGGCCCGGAATTGGACGAGAAGCGCGACCGCTAGCGCCACAACCAACAGCCATTCGCCGCCCCCGAGTATGCCAAAACTTCTGGTCATTTCGGGCAATCCACGGGAAGCGCCGAATTCCGCCGCCATGCCGGACACGACGTGAAACACTGCCAACGCGGCCGCGCCAATAACCAGCGACCCGAGCAACACGCGCTCAAACGCCGGCCACTCCGTTTCGTCCCAAAGCGGATGCCTTCGGGCAATCCGCAATACCGTCCAAGCGACGACCAGTCCCGTCAACACCAAGCCGAACAAATCGAAATACCGCACCAAGCCGACAACGAGGATTTGGTCCATTTCCATCGCCGCCGCAACGCCAAGGATCGCGGCCATGGCCGTGGCCGCTTGCGACATCGTGTAACAGCCGGGCAAGCGATCGACGACCGCGAATAGGAGCCATATGCCCGCGAGCCAGATCGCGCCGAAGGCCGCCGCCGTCCAATGGGCCGGGCCAATGTACCAGCCGAGCACGCCCGCTGCGGCCAGCGAACTAATGAGGGCCGAATTGCTCAGCGGCCGGGCGACGAATTCCATGATCCGCACGCGGCGCAGGAAAAGTGTTGGCAACAGAACCGTGGCGTGGATCAAGAAGACCAGCGGGCCGTTCAGCGCCCACGGGGCTTCCGGCCGCACGTACAGCAGATGACCGATACTCGCGAGAAAAGCCGCCGAGCCGAGCCACGTCAGCGGTTCGTTGCGAAGCTGGTGCGATTGAATGACCGCGACGAGTGCCAATACGCCCAGCGTCGCCGTGTGCCAACCGGCGGCATAGTGCCCTAATGCGATCCCACTCGCGATCGACGCGACCACCGCCAGTAAGACCGCCGGTCGCACGGCCGGGCGAACCGCGCACAGCGCCAAGGCTTCAATCGCCAGCAGCGTGCCCCAAAGCGATTGTTGCTCAGGCAACAAGCCGTGAAGCGCGGCCAAGGTCGCCAACGGAATGAGACAGCCGCCGATCTGGCCCAGCGCGGGCATCGCCCAGCGCCGGTCCAGCACCAGGCAAATCGCCGCCGCGACGCCCGCGACTGCCGCCGCACGCAGTGGATATGCGACCGATTGGGAACCAACCAGCGCCAGGCCAGCCGTCATCCATATCGCCGCGAAAACGGCGTGAATGCTGCCGTGATTCCACAAGCCGCGGCTTCGCAGCCGATCCGCGACGAGTGTCAATGCGATCGCGAGGGCTGCCAGCACGACGCCGGTCTCGCCCGAAATTACCTGCCGCAACCCGAGCGGTTCCGTCGGATGGGCGCCGGCCAGAATGGCGGCCGTCAGCCCGATGAGCGCCGCGACGTGGGCCATGGGCAACCGGAAGGCAATGGCCGCCGCCGTCCATGCCGTCGCGATGATCAATCCGACCACGATCAGAACGATCGGTTCCGGCCAGGCACCGGCCAGCGTCGTCGCGTGGAGGAGCATGCCGACCAGCGCCACGCCCGTAGCCGCGATCCGCGCGAGGCCCGCACCAGTTCGCCTCATCACGAATAGACCGGTTGCCGCCAACGGCGCGCCCGCCAGAACCACGGGCAACGACAGTCGATGCATCACCAGTCGCACGTCGGCTTCGTGTGAAGCGGCCCAGATCCCGATGAAACCCAACACCAAAGCAAGAGGAAACGTCGCCAGGCC
>JBGQCZ010000581.1:0-4104 GCA_041495645.1 Gemmataceae bacterium
CGAAAATGCTCGGGTTTTGCTGCTGCACCAAGCGCACGGCCGCCAGATTCGGTTTCAGATACCGGGCCTCGCCCTCGTAGGTTTTTGTTCCAAGCTTATCTTTGTCCGTGCGTACCAGCTTCGGAACCAAAATTGATTCGACCCCGGTCATGCTTTTTTCCCATTGCATAAGCAGCGAATCGAGCCGGTCGTTCGGGTCGAGGGCCGGCACGAGTGTGGCCGGCCGATCGCCACCCGTGCCCGGCGCCGGCAGAATGGGCGACCCACCCGTCGGCGGCTGAGCGAACAGGGCCGCGGCAATTGCCAGAAAACTCACTATCGCGAAACCATGTTTTGACATGGACTTTCCTCCTGTGTAAGTCCCGCATCACTTAATGCGCGGCGCTTTTTGTTGCTCCCAATCGGCTGGGGCGGGCGGCGGCGTGAAATCGACCGGCCGGAGTTTGGTTTCGGTATCGACGTGCGGCAAATCCCAGGTGATCTCGTTGCCGTTAGGCTGCTCGAGCCACAACCGCCGCGGCAACATCGTATTGGCCCACAATACCAACTGTGCCCTCGAGAATTCCCGCATGTTCGCGGCGAGACGCGGCGTAATCTCCAGATAGATGTAGTGTTGGTTCTCGGCGGTCACGTCCTTGGTAATCTTCAACTCGAAGTTTTTCTTGGCGTCGGCCGCGGACATGCCAACCAGGAACTGTTGAAAACCCTTGTTCAGGTTGCCGGCTTTGAACGGGTCGAGTTCGTGGATCACGAGTTTCTTCGACTGGGGCCGATAGTCGTAGAGAAAGTTGCCCGTCGAGACAAACCGTTCATAGATGTTTGGGTTCTGGCGCTGCACCATGTGCAAACTAAATAGATTCGGCTTGAGAAAACGAATCTCGCCTTCGTAGACCTTGGTACCGGTTTTGTCTTTCTCAGTTCGAGTGCATTTTGCAACAGCCAGAGACTCCACGCTCATCATGACTTTTTCCCACTTCATGAGCAGCGCGTCGAGACGGTCGTTGGGGGCGGGATCCTTCGGCGGCTGAGCGCACACCACTGGTGCGAGAAGCATAAAGCCCACGAAAGACAAAGCGAATTTCGACATGATGTTCGTCTCCGGGGCGAATCGTTGGGCCTGCGCTTCGCGCACCACCTCCCGAACCTTCACCGCTTATATCACTGCCGGCGAATTCCGGGAAGGGCGGCTCGGGGAACTTGAGTCTATTTGGTTATTTTTCGAACCAATCTGCCCCGAAGTCGGGCAATTCCCGGAAGTTGGGAAAGGTCACGTCGGCGAGGTCGGCGAATTCCCATTCGCGGCCATGAGTCACCAATGCCGTCTTCGTTCCGGCGTTGCGGCCCGCCTGGAGATCGTAAATGTAATCGCCGATCATGAGCACTTCGGCCGGCACAACTTGCCAGGCTTCACAGATTTGCCAAAGACCTTGCGGGTTCGGCTTGAACGGACCGTCTTCACGAGCCACAATCGGATCAAAAGTCAGACCGACGCGCTCCAGACTGGTCAACACCGATTGCCGCGAGTTTCGGCTAAGCACCGCGCGCCGGATTTTGCGCGTATCAAGCCAGGCGAGAAACTCGCTGACCCCGAGATGCAACTCGGCCCGCGAAGCAGCGTTGCGTTCATGACGATCGACCGTTGCCCAGGCCGCGGCGCGCTGTGGTTCGGGCATGCCGTGCAGCAATTCAAGCAGTGGCGTCCCGCTCGGCACGCCCAGTTCGCGCCGAATGGCCTCGAAGTCGATCTCTTGCGCCACCAGTGTGCCGTCGAGATCGAAAACCACGCCGCGGATCGGCATGCTTTCCCCCGCTTCCATAATTTCCCGCAAAACCCCTCGCTCCGGCTTAATCTATTCTTCCTGCCCGGACGATAAAGGAGGTGAAACCGGAAGGATGCACCCTAATCCGAGACTTTGCGCGTTGAGGGAAGCGACATGAAAGGCCTAAGCCTGAGCAGACTGGCGCGACTGGGAATGGTTGGCTTGCCCTGCCTCGGTCTGGCTTGTTCCCAAATCCAGGTGACGAAGCCGACTGTGCCGAACCCGATGAAGTCGTTTCCGGCCACACCCGTCGACAAGGCGATGTCGCTTGCGCTGCACAACACTCCGGCGGCAAACGACTCGGCCGTTCGCGCAGCCTCCGCCGAAACCAGACATCAGCATCTGTTGCAGATCAGCCTCGATACGGTGCTGCGCTTGGCAGAGGAACAAAACCCTCAGATCGCCGCGGCCCGCAGCAAAGTGGAAACCGCGTTCTCCGAGAAGTGCCTCGCTGAGGTGCGCTGGGTGCCCGACATCGACATTGGCGTGGGTTACTATCGCCATGAAGGCGGCATTCAGCTTCAGGAAGGTCAATTGACCAATAGCAGCACCGGCGCCGTGTATGCCGGTCCGCAGCTCGAGGCCAAATTCAACCCGCGCGAATATGCTTTTCGCCAGATTGAAGCCGCCCGTAAAGTCTGGTTGAACCAGGGCGACTTGAGCAAAATCACCTACGAGCAAATGCTGGACGCCTCCAATACCTACATCGACTTGCTGGCGGCGTACTCGGCTATGGCTATTTCGCAAGACTTGGAGAAGAAGGTCAAAGTGTCGGTTGAAAAAGCGATCAAGCAATACGAATCGTCGATGACTCTGGATGTCGAGCTGGAAAAGATTCGCTGCGAGGCGGAACTCAATTTGCAGAAGCAAACGCAGCTAAAATTACAGGGACAAATCGAGGCGGCGGCGCATAAGCTCACCTACCTCTTAGGCTTGGACTCATCCACGCCGATTGTTCCGCTCGATTCGCAAATGGCCGCATTTCACATTGTCGATGCGAGCCAACCGACCGAACATCTGGTCGGCCAAGCACTCGCGAGCGGTCCGGGAGTGCGCGAACTGGAGGGCATTCTCGGCGTGATTCAAGCTGGCTTGGACACGGCCAAAGGACCGGGACGATTCGTGCCGATCGTGCAATTCCAAGCGGGCGAGGGAATCTTCGGCGCCGGACCCGGCAGCACCATGGCCTGGGCCAACCGCTTTGACATGGCGATTCAAGCCAAGTGGAACGTCTCCGACCTGTTCCTGGCCAGCCGAAAACGCCAGGTGGCGATGTCGCAGGTCAATCAGGCCAACATGAGCTACGCGGAGCTTCAGGCAAAACTGACGTTGGGTGTGCAAGAGGCCCGGGCAACGACGCTCGCATCTTCGGCTCAATTTCCGTCCGCCGAAGAGATGATCAAGCAGACGAAGTCGGTAGCGGAGAAGGCCAAAAAACTCGGCGATGAAAACATGGCCGGCGTGACCTCCCACAGTGTCATCTTGGCGTACAAAGCCGTCGGTCTGGCGCAGTTGAACTATGTCGATCTCATGCGCGAATACGACAAAGCGCAAATCAGGCTGCTGGTTCTGACCGGCTCGTGCCCGAAGGCAACCATGCCGCCGCCCGGCGCGAATCCACCGGCCAAGCTGCCGGAGAAATAAGCAGCCCTCAATCCACCGCGACGGCTACAATGGTTTTGGAAATGGTTAGTGGGAATTCAGGGTTCCCATTAACCATTTGTCATTAACCGGTGGTTAATTTCATTGTTCGGAACCAATCATCGCCATGAAGCAGCAGCACGCCAAGATACGCATCATTGCCGGCGACTTGCGCGGCCGGCGCATCGCCTGCACGGTAAGCGACGACCTTCGCCCGACGCCCGACGCCGTACGGCAAGCACTGTTCAGCATCTTGGGCGATGCCGTACCCGAGCGGCCGTTCTTCGATGTGTTCGCCGGCACCGGTGCGGTCGGCCTGGAAGCGATCAGCCGCGGAGCGAAGAGCACAACGTTTATCGAACGCGACTTTGCTCTGGCTAACCAAATCGGCGAGAATTTGACCGAGTTCCACGTGGCCGAGCGCGGCCGCGTTTCACGCGCCGACGTCTACCGCTGGGTCGAGCGCTGGCAGCCCATCACCGAGGAACCGGTCAACGTCTTTCTGTCGCCGCCTTTTGCCGATCTCACGCGCCGCGTCGAAGACTTCTTGGCATTGGTCGCTGCCCTGCGCGGCAAGATTCCTGTTGGCTCCACGCTGACGGTGCAAGCCGAACTCGGCTTTCCCGAAGCGCAATTACCCGGC
>JBGQCZ010000582.1:0-4098 GCA_041495645.1 Gemmataceae bacterium
GACGAGCGCCGCATGCCATCATCGTTTGGTCACTCGCCGCTGTTCGTGCGAATTCGGGTCCGGGCGGCTGTTCGGGTCAACCGTCGCCAGTCCAGTGAACCAATCGCCGGTCAGTGTCTGCATCCACTCGCCGAACTGCTTGGCGGCGTCGGCTTCGCTGCCCACGAACAAGCGCACCCAAACCCGGCGTTTGGCTTTCGCCGGGCGATGCCAGAGGGCATGTGTTCCGGGCGGGCTTTCGGTCAAGGCGGGCATGATCAGTTATCCTCCGGCCGGTGAACAATTCGCGGTTCGCAAACTTCCGGGTTGCAGTTACACGATCCAGTGCCGGCCAGCAGTTGGCACCAGTCGTCGTGACGAATCTCCATAGTTGAGAGACGGCCGCGGATAACCTTGCCGCCGGCAAGCGCCGCATTGGCCATCAGCATGGCGGGACCGATGTAGTTGCCCGCGTCGTTGGCGGTGACGAACATCGCCTTGGCTTGCTCTTTTTGCCGTTCACGTCGCTTGCGGCTCATGAAATTCCCCACTGTCCGGGAAACACGTCAACAAGTTCAACAAGTTCAACAAGTTCGAAGTCGTTGAACATGACTTCTGAATTTATGCATAAAGTTAAAGTTGTGTTTCTCACTTAGGAACCCTGAAGTCGTTGAACTCGTTGAACTCGTGCGTGTGTTTACGGTGGGATCGGGTTTGGCCTGTCTGACCAGTTCACAGGGTCGCCAAATCCCATCCACCACGCGCCAAGTCCTCGTTTTTGGTTGTGAAGTCCGTCCAGCTTCAGCGCGGCCTTTGCTTTATAAAAAGCATCAGTCGAGAAACGGGCGTCGTTAGCGGCCGCTTCGACCTCGGCACTTGGCCAAGCCAAGTGCCCAACGAATCCGCGAATGAAGTCTGCGCATTCCTTGATCTTCGGACGGCCGGCAAGTCGATTTTCCGTCAACACAGTGTCGGGGTCATCGTCCGAATCACCAAGCCACTCGATGGTGAAGAGTTGCTCGGCAAGTTGTTGTTGATCCGCTTGGCTTAAATGCTGGCAATTCTTGGCGACGATCGTTGCGGCCTGGGTGACTGGTATTCCAATGGGTCGAAACGCAAGCCCATGCCGATTTTTCGTCAGGTTGTTTTTCAAAGGCAGGATCACGCGCCGGCCGTCGTCAATGGCCCCGTCTTCGATCGGTGTCTTGGCGATTAGATAAGCGACGCGAACGGCATTCAGATAGGCTTGGCTCCCAGAAATTCGATGCATGGCCCGCGTCTTTTCGTTCTTCGTGAGATGCTTAATCAAGACGATGGTGACGTCGTGTTTCGCGGCAAGCTCGGAGAGCGGGTCGAGGATGGAACGCAATTCGGCGTCTTGATTCTCATTCCGTCCGGTTCGTCCGATGTAAGCGCTCACCGGGTCGATCACGACGAATTTAATGTTCGGATTGAGATTCAAAGCTTGATCGATCAAATCAATGTCCAGCAACGAAAACGAAACATTCTTTCCATCCGGCCCAATTGCCGTTTTCAAGTGATGGATCTTGGTTAGGTCCGCGTCCAGCGCCAGTAATCGAGGAACTAGCGTATCGGCTGGGTCGTCTTCGCATGTGAAGAAAAGTGACTCGCTTACGGGGGCTGTATAGACCTGTCCCATTGCTGGGCGGCCTCGTGAATGATCGGCCGCGACCGACAAGGTAACAACGGACTTGCAGTTGCCGCCGTCGCCGGCTATCAGGATCAATTTCCCCGCCGGCAGTTTGTCCGGCACGAAATAATGAACTGGCTTTGCCTTCACCGAATCCAGGCGCTGTAGCACCAGCTTCGACTTGTCAACGGGTTTGCCGCCGTCGCCGTTGGCGCTTGGCTTTTGTGCGGCCCGTGCGGCCCGTCTTGCCCGTTCGCGCTCTTCCGCTTCATCAAGAACAGTCCGTGTCATCGCCGGCCCCCTCTCACCACGGCATCGGCCAGCGCGTCGAGGTCCGGCTTGATTGCTTGGCGAATGAGTTCGCGGACCACGCCGGGGTGATATTCCAGCGCAACCCGGAACATCAGGTAGAACGCGTTCGCCAACGTTTCCTTGATCTCGCCAACGTCGCCAATGGCGTCGAGTTCGGCCTGCGCATCCGCGCTGCCGTTCAATTGAAAACGTCGTTCGCTGGCGATTCCCCATTGCTCGATCACGCGTTGCAGGTCCGCGACCAATCCAATCAGCGGTGTAAGTTTGACGGCTGGCTCGTTTGTCTGTACCATCTCAATGGCCCCTCACGGCCTTGGTGCCTTGGACGCTTTGTCGGCGTCGATCAGATTGCCCGGTTCACAGCCGGGCAGTTTTTTTCACCTAAAAAACTCAATCACATTTTCGCATGAACGTTTCCGCTTTGCCGCCGGCGGCCGTGGCGACGTTGACCGCGACGCCAGGAACAACTCCAGCGCCTCGACACTAATCCGCCAGCGTGGCTTGCGTTGCCCCAAGCCGACATTGATGGCCCGCAGCCGGCCGCGAGCGATCAGCCCGCATACCGCGTCCGTCGAGAGCTTTAGTTGTTTGGCGGCTTCGGCGGTCGTGAGAAGTGCAGTCACTCCCGCACCGCCTTTCGCGACGGCCGGTCAGCGCCGTGTACTCTTGTCGCGGCGCGCAACAGCACCAGTAGCGCCCGACGCTCGCAGTCAATTTGGTCGATGCGTGCGCGGATATGCGCCGGATCGAGTTGGCGGACGATTGCGGCCGGATCAGATGGTGGGTGTGTCGCGTCCATGCGGAAATAGTAGCGCGGACGCGTGGACGTATCTACGGACTACTTACGGACTCGCTCCGTCCTAGAGCTTGATGCGAGATCCTTTTCCCGTCATCGATTCGATGAGTTTCAGAACCTCTTCCGGCAAATGTTTTCGCCATTTGTCGGGCCGGGGATTCATTAACTCGGTGTCGATGGGTTTCAGTTGTTCGCTACTAAACCATTCGCCAGGATGGTCCGCGAGAACTCTCACCCAACGCAATGCGTTGTCGCTTGTGACCTGATAAGTCTTGGCATCGAGCGTGATAGATTGCCGGACCAAATCGACTGTTAGTCGCGGCGTGATTTCGTCGCGTGTCTCGAAAATGAACTCTTCCAGCTTGCGAATGTTTTCATCGGTGCCGACGTAGGTCGTTACCGGCTTGAACGGCAAAAACTGCGGGTTTGGACTAAGGCGGAAAACTTTATGCTTTGCCATGTCGCCCTCTCTGAGAAGACCGCGCCGCCGGCCCGCTTCTCAGGTCGGACCGACGGCACGGCAAAGGACAAGGAAGATTCTACCCAGCCGACGCCGAAAATGGAATCGTCGCCGGCCCCGATTGCTTCGGCCACAGCCACGCGTGAACTACATCCGTGACGGCGAGCAGCCGGTCGTCGCCGATGCGTTCGCGGTATTTGCTCGCCATGTCGTCGCCCTCGGGCGCGTGGCCCATGATGAAATCACAAGCCGGTTGATCTTTCGATGCGTCGGCGATCGTCCGGTGCGTATGCCGCAGGTTGTAGAGATTTCCGTTCCGCTCGATCTTGAGCGCCTTGAGCAGCTTGCGGAATTCCTGACTGATGCCGTCGATGGCAATCGTCTTGCCCGACTTGCCCTCGCGCGTCCGCACGAACGGCCTGCCGTATTTCGTGATAAACAACAACCCCGCGTCTGATTCGTCCGCAGACGCCGGCCGCTTGGCAATCCAATCCGCGATGCTGGCGCAGGTTTCCGGCCAGAGCGGGCAACGCCGATCGATGCCGGTTTTCGGTCGTGGGAAGTTGAGCCATGCGCCGTCGATTGCACCGACGGGCAGGTTCGCCAGGTCGCTCTGCCCCAAGCCGGCATTGACCGCCAACAAGATCATGCTCCTCAGCGGTTGCTTGGCGCTGTCGAGCATCCCGCGAATTTCGTCTGCTTCAAACATCCGCGAACCGCGTCGATTCTCTTCCGCCCGCATGATGTTCGCCTTCGCCTTGACGAACGATTTCCGCCCGAACCTGATGGCGATGTCCAGCGTGTCGAACGCGAAGTGAATCACGGTGCGGATGCGCTGCACGGTGTTGGACAATCCAACCGGGCCGTTCGTCTCGGCGATCTTGGCGCGCAGGGTAATGA
>JBGQCZ010000583.1:0-4094 GCA_041495645.1 Gemmataceae bacterium
CTCGGGCGCTCCCATCAAATCGCGTCCGAGTTCATGCTTGGCGATGGTTTCGAGGTGTACCTCATCGGGTCCGTCAGCGAGACGCAACGTGCGCGCGTGGGCCCAAGCGGCGGCCAGGCCGAAATCGTCGCACACGCCGGCCCCTCCATGGGCCTGAATGGCCTGGTCGATGACGCGAAGGGCCATGTTGGGAGCGACCACCTTGATCATGGCAATCTCGGCACGGGCCGCTTTGTTGCCGATCGTATCCATGAGATAGGCGGCCTTGAGCGTCAACAGCCGCGCCTGCTCGATATCGATGCGCGACTGGGCGATGCCGGCCCGGATCGTCCCTTGCTCCGCGAGGGGCTTGCCGAAGGCGACGCGGACCTTCACCCGCCGGCACATGGCCTCCAGCGACCGCTCGGCCAGACCGATCAGACGCATGCAATGATGGATCCGGCCCGGTCCGAGCCGGCCCTGGGCAATCTCGAATCCACGTCCTTCACCCAAGAGCAGGTTCGACGCGGGGACGCAAACGTTCTCAAAAAGAACTTCCGCATGCCCATGCGGGGCGTCGTCAAATCCGAAGACGGTAAGCAAACGCTTAATGGTTATTCCGGGCGTGTCCATCGGCGCCAGGATCATCGACTGCTGCTGATACGGCGGTGCGTTGGGATCGGTCTTGCCCATGAAAATGCAAATCTTGCAGCGCGGATCGCCGGCGCCGGAGGTCCACCATTTGCACCCGTTCAGAACATAGTCGTCGCCTTGGCGAACGATCGTCGCGCGAATGTTGGTGGCATCGGAAGAAGCGACGTCCGGTTCGGTCATCGCGAAGCAGGACCGAGTCTCACCCGCCAGCAGCGGCTTCAGCCAGCGCTCCTTCTGCTGCGGCGTGCCGTAGCGAACCAACACCTCCATGTTGCCGGTGTCCGGGGCGGAGCAGTTGAACACTTCCGGTGCGATGAGCGATCGCCCCATGATCTCGCACAGCGGAGCATATTCCAGATTCGTGAGGCCGGCCCCGTGCTCGCTCGCCGGCAGAAACAGGTTCCACAACCCCGCCGCCCGGGCTTTCGTCTTCAGTTCATCCATCATTGGCGGGATTTGCCAGCGACCGCCCGCATCGAGCTGTTCGTAATAGGTCTTCTCGTTGGGATAGATCTGTTCGGTCAGAAAGGCGGACAACCGCACTGACAGTTCCTTCATTTTCGGCGAATGCTCGAACATCATCGGCGGCGTGCTCCCATAGCGCGACAATTCTTCCGGGCGTTCATTGTCGCGCAGCCTCGAACACGGTGCAAGGCTTCAGGCAAATAATTGCGGCACGGAGGGGGCTGAAGTCCGAATGAAGCCGAAACTCAATTAATCGGTGACATTCTTGCCGGCAGTATGCTGGTCTAACAGGGACAAATCGGTACGTTTTTCCACGCATTCTAAGTCGAATTAGTACACTACCGAAGACGTTGAGGAGCCGCACATTGCACGGGAATTCCATGCTTCGGATCAAAGGGGGGAAGGTCTACGACCCGGCCAACGGCGTGAACGGCGTAGTTAAAGACATTTGCATTCGTGACGGCAAGATCGTCTCGGACGTCGAAGGCGGCCGCACCATCGACGCGACGGGCATGGTGGTCTTTCCCGGCGGCGTCGATGTCCATACACACGTTGCAGGGGCGGCGCTCAATTTTGCTCGCGCGATGATTCCCGAAGATCACCGCCGGCATCAGGAATTCGTTCGTACGCTGGTGACGCGCGGCGGTATCGGCGGCTCCACACCCACCACGTTCATTACCGGCTACCTTTACGCCGGCCTCGGCTACACGACCGTGAATGAAGCGGCCATGCCCATCCTCTCGGCCCGGCACACGCACGAAGAACTGCGCGATACGCCCATCGTCGACAAGTCGTGCTGCGTGCTGATGGCCAACAACGAGATTTTGCTCGATTTGATCGAGGCGGGCGAATTCGAGCGTGCCCGGCATTTCGTCGCCTGGAACATCTGGGCGGCCAAGGCCTACGGCGTCAAGGCCGTCAACCCCGGCGGCGTGACCGCGTGGAAATGGGGCAAAGACGCCAAGAGCCTGAATGCGCCGATCGCCGGCTTCAACAAGGCGACACCCGGAATGATCATCTCGGCCCTCGCCAATATCGTGGACGAATTGGGTTTGCCGCATCCGCTCCATTTGCACTGCAATAACCTCGGCGCGCCCGGCAACTACATCACCACGCTGGAAACCATGAAGTTGCTGGAGGGCAACCGGGCGCATATCGCCCACATGCAATACCACGCCTACGGCGGCGACGACTGGTTTACGATGCGCTCGGAATCCGTTCGCATCGCGGAGTATTTCAACTCCCACCCAAACCTCACGACCGATGCCGGCGCCGTGCTGTTCGGAGACACGGTGACCATCACCGCCGACGGCCCGTGGCAGCATCTGCTGTACAAGCTCACCGGCCGCAAGTGGGGCAACATCGACGTGGAAAACGAGACCGGCTGCGGCGTGGTCCCGTACACCTACAAGGAAAAGAACCTGGTCAACGCCGTGCAATGGGCCGTCGGGCTGGAACTGCTGCTCCTCATCGACGACCCGTGGCGTGTGTACCTCACGACCGACCACCCCAACGGCGCGGCGTTCTGGCGCTATCCGGAGATCATTCAACTGTTGATGGACGCCGAGTTCCGCAAGGAGCAATTGAAGAAATTGCCGGCCAAGGCGCTGAGTCGAATCTTCCTCGCGGAGTTGAACCGCGAATACTCGCTCTACGAAATCGCCATCATCACCTCGGCCGGCCCCGCGCGAGCCCTTGGACTGGCGCAGAAGGGAAACCTGGGCATCGGCGCCGATGCCGATGTGGCCATTTTCAACGATAGCAAAGACTTCTTTCAAATGTTCTCCTACCCGCGTTACGTCATCAAGGGGGGCGAAGTCGTTATCGAAGAGGGCGAGATCCGCAAGGTCGTCGAGGGCAAAGGACTGCTCGTTCGACCCGCCTACGACGAAAAGATCAACGACTTCATCCGCCCGCTGTTTCAGCAATACTACACGATGGCTTTCGACAACTACCCGGTAGAAATCGAACGCATCGAACACCCGGATGTCCGTCCGTGCAAGCAACCGAGCTGAAGAACAAAACGATCTTTACGCTGAAGGAACGCCCCAGCGTCCCGCTGGAGACGGAAGTCTTCTCGCCGGACGTGATCGCGCCGCTGGGGCAAGACGCGGTCCGCGCCCTGCCGGTGTTCCTGGGCAAGCGGCAATACCGCATGGACCATTTCTTCGAGATCGAGGGGCCGGGCAGCGACGGTTTGGAACTGCACGGCGACGCGGGCCGGGTGAAGTGGATCGGCCGCGGTATGACGCGGGGCCGGATCACGATCCACGGCGACGCCGGGATGCACCTCGGGGCCTACATGAAGGGCGGCACGATCGAAGTGACCGGCAGCGCCTCGGACTGGGTCGGCGCGGAGATGACGAACGGGTTGATCCGGATCGCTGGCAACGCCGGCGGTCAGATCGGCGCCGCCTACCGCGGCAGCCTGAAGGGGATGTCCGGCGGCGCCATCCTCGTCGGCGGTTCGGCGGGCATGGAAATCGGCATGCGGATGCGCCGCGGAGTCATTGCCGTCAAAGGCCCGGTGCGCGACTTCGCCGGTTTGCAGATGAAGGGCGGCACCATTGTGTTGATGAGCGGCGCCGAGATCCGCACCGGCGCGTGGATGGTGCGCGGAACCATCATCTCCTTGAAACCGCTTCGCCTCATGCCCACCTTCTCCTACGCTTGCGAATACAACCCCACCTTCGTGCGCCTTTACGCGAAGAGCCTGCAAGCAATGGGTTTCTCCATCCCGTGTAGCGACCAAGCCGGCGCCTATCAGCGCTACACGGGCGACACGTCGGTCCCGGGCAAAGGGGAGATTCTCGTCTGGCGACCGCATGGGTCGTGACGGGCTGCCAAGCCGGCTTCCGGCGCGGAATGCAACAAAATGCAACATCCGACTTTCGGCCCTCGAGCATCGATCTTGACGCAACTCATTGCCTTGACGAAACTTCCCACGCGCCCGACATGCTCGAAATAAAATAGTTACATTTGTTGCATTCGCCTCA
>JBGQCZ010000584.1:0-4092 GCA_041495645.1 Gemmataceae bacterium
CCCGCTAGCACTACTCTGGCCGTGGCGAGAATTTCAGCGTGCCGAGATCGCGCTTCTCGCCGGGTTTTAGCGGAGCAATCTCGGCTTTCACGTGATCCACGCTGTTGGAACGCGGCATGACCGCGCCCACCAGATATTCGTGGTCGGGAATCAGCCAACGAATGGTGAACTTGCCGTCGTCATCGGTGACGGGCGATTCCGGCGGGTTTTGCGGCCAGTATCGGTTCTCGCCCGGCTTGCTCCAACTGGCCGACATCCGCACTCCCGCAAGCGGCTTGCCGTCCCGATCGACGAGCCGGCCGGTCAGAACGGCGCCGCGTTGCAGTTTCAGCAAATACGATTGCTTTTCGTTGCCCGTTACAGTGAACTGCCCGGTTAAATCACGTGCTTCATGCACCGCGTAAAAGGTCAGCGGGCGTTTCGGATTGACGCCGGCGATCGTGAAGTCCGCGTCTTTCAGCGGCCCGCTAAACCTCCGGCCTACGACGGGTCCTGAAGCAACTCCGCGAGTCCACACGCCGGTGAGCGGCTTTCCGTCCGGATCGATGAAGCGAGCACGGATCGAGCGGGCCATCGTCAGTGCGATGTTGTGTTGAATGCCCGCGTCTTTGTTCGAAGGATTGACCGGAACAATCGCGCGGTAGTCCTCTTGCGACCGCATCAGTCCGCCCGTCCCCTCCATTGGCGTGAGCAACATGCGCAAATCGCCCCAGGCGGAGCGATCGAGATTCTGGCCGGGAAAGAACTCGGCCGGATCAATGCAGGCCTCGAGATAGCGCTCGCCGTCCGCCTGGACCGCGATGACGCCCGGTCCCGGCGCGACCGGCAGCGAGTACGAGCCGTCCTGGTCATTGTTGGCGACGCCGCGCCACGCGACATGATGAAACGTACCGGTCGCATCGCGCTTCGGATTGAGGACGGCGTTTCCTGCCAATGGGAAGTACTCGACGGCGCCGCGTACGGGCTTACCGGTTACGGGATCGAGCAAGCGGCCGGTGAAGGGGATGCCTTGCAGAAGATCGATATCGACCGTGAGCGGCGCCAAGCCGGCGGTGTCTTGCACGCGGCGGTCCGCGAGGAAGAACAGCGATTTCTCCGGCGGCGTAACGGTGACGTTGTAATTCTCGCCCTTGGGACTGCCGCTGATTTCAAAGCGGCCCTCAGCGTCGGTGACCGCGCCGGTTGTCGTGCCTTTGGAGTAAACCTTCGCGCCGGCGATGGGTTTCCCCGTATCCTTCGCGCGAATGGTCCCGCGAATGAGCCGCGCCGGCCGAGCGAGATGTTCGAACGGCGAGCCGAGGATCGTATAGCGATCGCGCTCGTCGGGCGTGAGGATTCGCTGCGGTGCGCCCGGCCGGGTGATCGCCGTCAGTTCCATGTGCTGAATCGTCGGGCCTTTGATGTCGAGCACGAGCAGCCGGTCGCGGCCGACATGGGGAAAGCGAAACCGGCCATCGCGGTCCGTCACGACCGGCTTGGCCAGTTCCGGCAGCAGACCGGCATACTGTTCGACGGCTAGAAAGACATAAGGAACCCGTGTGTCGATCGGCCGTTTCCCCTGCTCGATGGCAATCTTGAGACAACGGTCGAGATCGCCCGGCGCATATACGTTGATCGACACCAATTTCACTTCGACGCCGGCCACGGGTTGGCCTTCCAACGTTATGATGCGGCCTTCCAAGGGAACCGCCGCCGACAGGCGGATCGTCATTTCGTCCTTCACGAGTTCTGGCGACAAATTCAATGCCGCCGGCGCAAACCCCGGGGCCACGGCGAACAATCGGCCGCCCCAGGTCTCCTCGTCCGGTCGCCGCGCAGGCAACTCAAAGGTGAACTTGCCATCCGCGTCGGTCTGAACCTGCCGGCGGCCACCTGCCACATTCCAGCGAAACGCGTCGATCTTCGCCCCGGATACCGGCCGGTCATCGGGATCCACGACCTTGCCGCGCAGGGCGATTGGCTTCTCCGGCTCGGGCTTGACGGCGGGCGCCGGCTGATCTTTGGCCGGGCGTTGGGCAGCTCCCGGTTCGGTTTTCTCCGGCGGTTGCCGTCCGCCGGTGATGGGATTGGCGACTAACGCCAAGCCCAGCGCGATTAGCACTCCGACAACGATTCGTGATGAACGCAATCCAAACCCGGTCATCGCGTCGCGGGCCAAAGCGGCGACGCTGGCGCTAGTTGAGCCATGGCTCAAGGTTCGTAGCGTCACTTGAGCGAGTTCCGGCTGAACTGCGGAAGCCGGTTCGGCGACCAGCGTTGCGAGCAGTCCCGCGGAAAGAGTCAATCCGCGCCGCGTCAAATGCCGCTTGAGAAGTTGTCGGCCGCGCTCCAATCGGCCCTTGATGGTTCCCGCCGACCAGCCAAGATGCTCGGCTGCTTCGTCGCGCGTCAGGCCGTCGAGATGGCACAGAATCAACGGCAGGCGGTAACGGTCCGGCATCCGGTCGAGTTCCTCGTGAAGAATGCCGGCAGCTTCACGCCAGGAAAGATCGGGGGCCGCGATGGTTGTCGAATTTCCAGCAGCGATTTGAGTATCCAGTCGGCGACGACGTGCTGCATTCGCTCGCGCACGCACGGCTACCCGATGGGCCACGGCATAAAGCCAACCGCCCAGGGACGGTTTCCAGCGCACGGTGGCGGCCCGCTTCAGGAGAACCACGAATGTGGCCTGAAAGGCGTCGTCCACGTCTGCCGGGTCAGTCAACACCCGGTGGCAGGCCGATAGCACGCGCGGCCCGTGCCGGCGCAGCAATTCCTCGAATGCCGCCGGGTCGCGCCCCGATATGTGGCGCTGAAGCAACTGCCGATCGCTAATCTCGCGGCGATCGCGAGATTCGGCTTGCCGGCGCAATTGGCGCAGCAACGGGAATAGAGCTTGGTCTGCCATCGCGATGCCCTCGACCACACGGGGTGTTACAGCCATCATCCAACGAGAGCCGTCCCGCGGCACGCGAAAAAAAGAACTATCGCTCTCAAATCCTCGGCTGTGGCCACCCCAGGCGAGACGAAATCCCTCGCGCTCCACATTGGCAACACCGACTTCCCGGTCGCATCACCGGCGATTCCGTGTGACCGAATTCTGAAGCCAGCATGTGCTCAACTGGGTTGCGGTCGTCATTTGCCGCGCTTGTCGCCTGGTGAAACGGAGAATTTCTGGATGCGGTGGTTTTGCGCGTCGACGACATACAGTCGATCCTTGCTGTCAAACGCCAAGGCGTGCGGGGTATGGAATTGGCCCCGGCTTGTCGCCCGGTTCCATCGACTCCAAGCCGAACAGGTATTTGCCCGCGGCCGAAAAACATTGCACGCGGTTGTTGGTTGAACTGACCCATACGCGGTCCCAGCGATCGACGGCGATGCCGATGGGGCCGGGCAAGTTCTTGGGCCGGCCGCCGAAACCGCCCGGTTCCGCGCTGTTACTGCCGAACGCCGACAGGGCTTTGCCTTCCGCCGCGAACTTCTAGACGCGGCCCAGCTTGCCTTCGGTCGTGAAGATGTTGCCGTCGCGGTCGAAGGCGAGGAAATGCGGGCCGCCCGTGCGGTTCTTGAGGTTCTCGACGCCGTCGAATTGGCCCGGCTTGCTCCCGTATTCGCCCCACTTACCCAGGAATTTGCCCTCCGTCGTGAAACGCTGGACGCGGCGATTGACCTGGTCGGCGACGTAGACGGTGCCGTCTTTCGCGATGGCGATGCCACCCGGCTGATCGAATTCGCCTTCGCTTTTCCCTCCTTGCCCCACGTTCGCAGCAGCTTACCCGCCTCGTCGTAAACGCAGATTTTGTGGCTCATCATCGGGGCGACATAGATGCGGCCTTGAGTGTCCACGGCGAGTCCGCCGGGCATACTTTCGACCGGAAATTGTGCCAGGAACTTGCCCTCGGTCGAGAACTTTTGCACGCGGTTGTTCTTGAATTCGGTGATGAAGATTTCATCTTTGGCGTTGATGGCGATGCCGATGGGCGAATGAAACTCGCCGGCTTCTTTGCCCTGTTTGCCCCACTCCAGCAGAAATTCGATTGGCGGATCCCTGGGTCCAGCCCTGAGAGGACCGAAAGCGAGAAACGACCCGCATGCGATCGTGACCAGGATGAC
>JBGQCZ010000585.1:0-4088 GCA_041495645.1 Gemmataceae bacterium
CAGCCGCAGCATGTCGAAGTCGTTCGGGCCAAACTCGCGGGCACCGATGAACTGCGCTGCGAAAAACTCGCCCTCGACTTCCGCCGCAAGGCCCCGGGAAATTCGGACCAATCGTCGATGGAGATCGAACGCGCCCGGGCCACAGGAGAGACGGTGCTGCTCGAGTCGCAGTCGGAAAAACTGCAGGCCACGGGTTACGAACTCGTCTTCAACAGCGACAAGCGGCAGGCCGTGCTCAAAGGCTCGCCGTTGATCGCGATCAAGGAAGGCAATCGCATCGAAGCGCCGGAACTCACGCTAAACCGTCCGGACCCAAAAGCGCCCCGACCCGACAACGGTCAGCCGATTCTGCTGGGCCAAGCGAGCGGGCCGGGAGTCGTTTACCTAAACAACCTGAAGGAGAACCGCTCGGCGACCGTGCGTTGGAACGAACACCTGATGATCGAACGCGACGGCGAGCGGGACCGCATCACCGTGACGGGCGGCGCGACGTTCGACGACAAACAGAACCAACAATGGTTGCAAGGCAATCAGATCAAGCTGTGGCTGGCAAAAGGCTCGGTGGATGCCTTGTCGCAGCCGGCCGGCCCGCCCGGCGCTCCGCCCGATCCGGCGCGCGCCAAGCCGGAAAAAATGCACGTCATCGGCCAGGTGCAGGCCCGCACGCCGGATTTGACGATCAATCACACCGACTTGATGGTCGTCTGGTTTCAAGACGTAGCGGCGCCGCTCGTAGGCGCTGCCAAGCCGCTGTTGCCCGCGTTGCAGCCAATGAACATCGCCAGCCCGGTCGCGACGGTGGGACTACCGCGGCCGATTGCTCCGCCGGCACAGCCGGCCAAACGACCGATCGAATTGAGCGCGGAAACCATTGAGACGTTCGTCCTGCGCACCGGCCAAAGTCTGGAACTCGATCGCGTCAACTGCCGCAAGCGCGTGCACGTTCATCAGGAGTCCGGCAAGCCCAACGATCGCGGACTGGATGTGACGGGCCAAACGCTCGACTTGACTCACACTGCCGACGGCGATCTGCTCAAGATTACCGGAATGATCGACGCGCTCGCCAAGATTGAAGTGAACGAAATGACGCTCCTCGGGCCGCAAATCGTCTGCGACCAGCGCGACAATCACGTGGAAGTTGACGGAGCGGGCAGCGTCCGCCTGCTGGTGTCGACGAACATGAACGGCGAAACGCTGGATCGGCCCGCGGAGGTCACGATTTACTGGAACGGCCGCATGGAGCTTTCCGGAAACCGGGTTCAATTCGACGGCGGCGTGCAAGCCGAACAGGAGAGCATTCGCACCAAGGACTCCCAAAAGTCGAAGGAACTGAACCGGATGCTCTGCTCGAAGATGGACGTGTTCCTCGACCGCGCAGTTTCCCTCAGTCAGATGCATCGCCAACACCTGGCCCAATCCGGAGCATTGTCCAAGCCAGATGAGAATCCGAGGGTCAAGCGCGTGGTCTGTCATCGTGGCGACGGACAAAACGCCCTTCAGCCGGTGACCATCGCCTCGACGACTTCGACCAATGGAAAGATGACGCAGTTTCATCGGATCGAAGCGCCGGAGGTGACGTTCGAGAACGACTCCGGCGAGGTGACCACCGCGGGCCCAGGAGAAGTTCGGCTCTTCCAGCTAGGCGATGAACTGCAGTTCGATTCGCCCACGAAGCCGAAGCCGGCCAATCCGGTCGCGCCGCCAGAGCAGGTATTCAAGCTCACGTGTATCGAATTTGCCGGCCGGATGCGCGGCCAGAATCGGGCGCGCCTCGTGACGTTCGTCGGCCCGGTGCGGGTCGCGCACGCCCCGACCAACGACTTCAACGCCAAGATCAATCCCGACAAGTTGCCGCCGGGCGGGTTCACGCTTTCGTGCCAGCGGTTGGAGGCGGAATCGGTCGAAAAGGACGGCGCGCGATCAACGAAGATGGTGGCGGAAGGCAAGGCGGACATTTATGCGCCGGATTTTTCGGGCCGGGCCGATGTGATCAAATACGACGAAGCCAAACAGCAGCAGATTATCTTCGAGTCGAAAAGCGCGAGCAATCCGGCAGTTCTCTATCACTTCAAAGCCAAAGGCCTGCCGCCGAAAGAAGTCCTGGCCAAGTCCATCACCTATTTCCGCCAAACCAACGACTTCAAGGCGACGGGGATTATCGGCATCACCGGCTCGCAATGACGGCGAAACCGCAAGCCTATTTCCCGCACTTGGTCATGATGGCGATGATGAGGCGGTCTTTGTTTTTGGTGTCGTAGCGGGTGATGACGGGAACGAACTTTTCGCAGCAACAGGTGTAGGCGAATTCACCGAGCGTGTCGGCCTTCACCACGAGAGAAATGCAACCGGTTTTGGGATCGCGTTCCTTTACCTCGATCACGACTTTGCAGTCGTCCATCAGTTTGAAAGTGGCGCTTCCGCCCACTTTGATCGAGTCGCAAAGCTGGCGCTCGACTTCGAATCCGGTCCAATCCGAGTTCTTCTTTTTGAGTTGCGGGGCGAGTTCCTTGAGGCGTTTGTCGATGGTGTCATGCCGGGAGCTGGCGAGCACGGAGATAACGGTAATCTTGATCTTTTCGTCTTCAGCGCGCGCTAGAGCGGGCTTGGCGAGCAACGCGCAGGCAATTGCCAGCATCGCGGCGATCGTTCGAACTGGAGAGTTGAGCAAGGCAAGCCCCTGGATCACAATCGAATCCGTTACGGATTGCGAGCAACCTGAGGAAAGATCATGGGCGCGTTAGCGCCGTCGCCCATGTGAGCGGTCGGAACGGTGCCGTCCCAATCGGGGCGCACGCCGTCCAAGCGAACATCGCCCGACGCCGCCAAGGCTATGGGCGTCTTGAGCGGCGGTTCGCCGACAACCAAGCACGGCACATCGGCGTCGCGAACGCTGAGGATTTCCACGTCGGAGTTCGCGGCGACCACAAAAGTTTCGTCCACTGATTCCAATTCGGAGCGCCTGTCGCCTGGTTCGGAAACGTCGGAGACGGCGAGAACGACGGCAGCGGCGGCCGCGGGTGAAACCGCCAAGGCGAGGGCCAGCAAACCGCGACGCCACCAGCGGTTGTAGTTGGTTCGCGGCGTGGCCCTGTTGCGAACAGGCTGCCGACGCACGCCGTTCCATACCATTGCCCACGATTCTCTCGACGGGACGGGTGGCTCGACCGCCGACCAGAATTCGAAGTTGTTGGGCGACAGATCGCGCAGCGCTTTCAAGTCGCGTGCGGCTTCCGGGTGTTTTTCAAGCCACGACTCCACAAGGGCGCTCTGCGGCGGGTCGAGTTCGCCGTCGGCATAGGCCACCAGCAATTGTCGCCAATTGGAGTCCGGCCATTCGGGTCTGGGAATGTTCATCGCGGCCATTTCTCCGCCAGCAAGGCCCGCAGTTTCTGGCGGGCGTAATACAGCCGGCTCATTACCGTGCCGATGGAAATTCCTAGCACATCCGCGACCTCGCGGTAGCTTAATTCGCCATCCACATGAAGAACAAAGGTGCGCCGCTGCGCCGCGGGCAGTTGAGCGAGCGCCTGATCCAGCAGCCGGCGAAGGTCGGCGCGGTCGAGTTCGCTGCCGGGATCCTCCACCGCGATCGAAGCCTCCGCATCGGTCTCGAGCGGCAATTCGTCGCGCTGTAAATTCTCGCGGCGTCCGCGTTGCCGTCCCAAGTCCAAGGCGGCGTTGCTCACGACGCGCAGCAACCAGGTCTTGAAGGAACTGCGGCCTTCGAAACCGTCCAGATGCGTGAGCACTTTGATGAATGCTTCCTGAACCGCGTCGAGCGAGTCGGCTTCGTTTCCAAGCAGGCGAAAAGCGACGCGATAGGCCACTCCACGATAGCGGCCAAACAATTCTTCCAAGGCCGCCCGCTCGCCGGCTTGCGAGCGTTCAAGCAACAACTCGTCGTCGGAGACGAGAACCAGGGGAGCAGACGCCGTGACGACAGCCATGGCGAGGCGTAAACTCCATACGGGTAGACGGTTGAAACGACACGCCTATTCGCTTTGATTGTACAGCGGCACGGTCGTGAATACCAGGGTTGAATGCAGCCGGGCTCTGCGAACCCGGTCCGGCCTCGCAGAGGCCGGCTA
>JBGQCZ010000586.1:0-4084 GCA_041495645.1 Gemmataceae bacterium
AGCTCGGTCCAAATTCCTGTTCATTTGGTCGACACCGATTCTACCGGTGCAAGAACCGGTGTCAGTGGCCATGCCACTGCGCGGCACCCAGAAATGATGAAAACTGG
This sequence comes from Gemmataceae bacterium, assembly GCA_041495645.1. Lineage (GTDB taxonomy): Bacteria > Planctomycetota > Planctomycetia > Gemmatales > Gemmataceae > JBGQCZ01. The sequence continues at coordinate 108 of JBGQCZ010000586.1, forward strand.
GGCGCGGCGGGTATGAGCCAGCCGTCTGGGCTCCGCCTCCCGTGAAAGTGCCTGGCGATTTGGTGACCGGCAACGACAGCCTCAGGTTCCTGACCAAAACTCTCCAAAAAACCGTCTCCGACCGTGGGGTGGATACTGTCTAACCATACCGCCGTTGTGGCGGCTGACTCATTTCCCGAGCAGCTTCATCACCGCCATCGACATCGTGAGTACGCCCGTCTGAATGCTTGGCTGAATCGTGGGCCAGAAGCTGTCGGAGTGCATCGACGGCAGCGGATTGGCGCCGGGCCTCTTCGATTCCTCCCAGCGCTTGTCGTCGATCGTGCCGAGGAAATAGAGGAAGATCGGAATGCCTTCGCGGCCGTAGCGCGAGAAATCCTCGCCGCCCATAATCGGCGGCCGCTCGTGGATTTTTTCCTTGCCGAGCAGTTCGCCGAACATCGCCACCATTTGCCGCGTCAGCTTCGAGTCGTTCAAGAGCGCCGGAGTAAATTCGCTTTGGTTGACGGTGACTTCCGGTTCCGGGGCGCGGGCGCTCACGGCCGCGGCCTTGGCAATGCGCTTGATCGAATCGAGAATGTGGTTCCGCACGTCGTCCTTGGTCGAGCGGACCGTTATTTGCATCTTCACTTCGTTGGGAATGATGTTGTGCTTGGTGCCGCCGTGAATCGAGCCGACCGTGACCACGGCGGGGTCGGTCGGGTTGATTTCGCGGCTGACGATGGTCTGAAAATCGAGAATCATGCGCGCCGAGAGCACGATGGGGTCAATGGCCGTATGCGGGGAGGCGCCATGCCCGCCCTTCCCTTTGACCACGATGTCCACGGAATCCACATTGGCCATCGCCAGGCCTTCGGTGAAGTTGATGTGGCCTACTTGCAAGCGCGGATCGCAATGAAGCGCCAGACAATAATCGGGCTTCGGGAATTTCTTGAACAGCCCGTCCTCGAGCATCATGCGGGCGCCTGCCCCGACTTCCTCGGCGGGCTGGGCGATAAACATCAGCGTGCCCTTCCAGCGGTCCTTCATCGCCAAAAGAACCTTGGCGGTTCCGACCCAGCAGGTCATGTGCATGTCGTGCCCGCAGGCATGCATCACACCAACGGGTTGCCCGCTGCGGTCGCGTGCGATCACCTGGCTGGCATAGTCCCGACCCGTCTTTTCAGTAACGGGAAGGGCATCGGTGTCGGTGCGCACCAGCACCGTTGGACCGTCGCCGTTCTTGTAAATGCAGACCACGCCGTGGCCCCCGACCTTGGTCGTTACCTCGAATCCCAGCTCTTTCATTTCCTGGGCCAACTTAGCGCCCGTGGCGGCTTCCTGATACGAAAGCTCTGGATGTGAGTGCAAGAATTTGTAGAGCTTTCTAAGTCCATCGAATTCAGCCTCTACGCGGGCCCTCACGGCGGTGGAACGGCCTGCCAAATCGGCACCCGGTTCCGCGGAAAAGACGGAACTTCCGATTGCCAAAGAATTTAAGATCAAGAAGCCGGCGGCAAGGCGGAGGCGTTTTGAACGGAACATCGGCATACCCCAAAAAGCTGGATTCAACCGGACCAGAGTTCGTCGGGTTGCGACGAATTTTCGTACAGATTAGCGAACCCGGCCAAGGTTGCCCGGAAAAAAGGGGGATTTTTGGAGTTTAGGCGGGTTGCACTGCGTATACTTTTTAGTAGCGATGGTCGCGGCCGGCGGTCGGGGGATACAACAGTCCGCCGCGCTAATTCCCCGCTTATGGGGGCGACTTAAACCTGGGTTTCCTCCGCGGAGGAAAAGGACACCGTGACCGGCCCCCAATTGTGGGCCACACCTCGCCGGATGCGGCGGGAAAGGACCGATTCACATGCGAGCCAAGCGACTCACCTTGCAGCAGCGCAAGGAAATCTTTCGGGCACTTGTCGACACGCAGGACCGGAACGAAATGACCATTCCGGACTCCCGGCAGACCGTCATCAGGGATTATAAGATTACCGACGTACAGCTCCGGCAGATCGAAGATGAAGGCACCGAGAAGGATTGGCCGCCGCTTAATGAGCCGTTGTTGGAAGTTGGATAAGCGGAAATTGGAAATTCATGAACCGCTTGCGGTTTTGCCTGGAGGGCGAGACCGCAAGCGGTTTTCATTTTGCATCGCAGTCCGGCCCATGATCGTGATGATGCGGAAAGATCCCCTTCTCCGAGCCGAAGATCCGCGACAGCATCTCGCCCGTTAAAACTTCTTTCGGCGGCCCCTCGCACTCGATCCGGCCGTCCTTCAAACACAACACGTGGTGCGAATGCTGGCTGACGACGCTCAAATCGTGCGATACCAGCAGAATCGTGACGCCGGACTCGCGATTGAGCCGCTCAATCGTGTGATAGAACGTCTCCAGCGCTTGAAAGTCGATTCCGGCCGCCGGTTCATCCAATAACAACAGCTCTGGCTGCGGATGAATCGCCAACCCCAACAAGATGCGTTGCAGCTCTCCGCCGGAAATCTTGTCCACCGGCTTGTCAAGCAGCGTTTGCTTCGCTTTCACTCGATCCAGAATCGCGTCGATCTGCACTGTGGTCTTGCGTGAGATGCCCAGAAACAAGGGCCGCTTCTGAAGCGCCAACGCGAGTAGATCGCGGACAGTCAGCGGCAGCTTTGCGTCGATGTTTAGCTTTTGCGGTACATAGCCGATATGTTCAGGCGCCGGTTTGCTGTGATCGTGGCCGCAATGGAAGCGGATTTCGCCGTGGCACGGGTTCTCCTTGAGAATCGTGCGCAACAAGGTGGTCTTGCCCGATCCGTTCAATCCGATCAGGGCAGTGATTCGGCCGCGTTCGATTTGGGCGGTGACCCCATTCAGGATCGAGTTGCCGCCCAACTCCACATGCACGTCGCGGATCGACAAGAGCGGAACGCTCATTTGAGTTTTTCCGCCAGCCGGGACAGGTTCTCGCGCATTCTTTTTTCGTAAAACTCCGCATTCAGTTCGCTGGCCGGCGCGGTTTCAATCGGGTCCACGATCACGAATTCCGCTTCGATCCCCTTGCTGCGCAATTCCCGGAGAATCACCTTGGCCGACGTGTTGGAATCATACTGTGGTTCGACCGCAATGTGCCGGACGCCGGTTTCCTTGCACTTCTTCACCAGTTCCGAAAGCGTCTTGGCGTCCGGCTCGCTGCCCGGCGCCGCTTCGATACTGTCGACAATTTCCAGGTCTAATGCCCGGGCGAAATAGCGCAATGAATCATGGAACGCGAGCAATTTCCGCTCGCGCTTGCCCTTCAATATTTCGCGCCCGTCGGCGTGGAGCTTGTTGAGCCGTTCGACGTACGCTACGGCTCGCTTGTCATAGCCCGTGGCATGAGCGGGATCTTTGAGCTTGAGTTCGTCGCGGATCTTCTCGACCATCTTGATCGCTTCGGGAATGCCCAGCCAAACGTGCGGATCGATATGAACGTGGTCGGCATCCTCTTTTTCGTGCTTTTCGTGGCCGCAGTTGCAAGTGCCTTCGACCAGTCGGTCCTTCGGAATACCGTCTGAGGCCATGACAATTTCCAGAGCGGAATTTTGGCCGCCTCGTTTCATCTTCCGCGCAACGGTGTCGTCGAGGTCCAGCCCGTTGATCACGAACAAGTCGGCCCGCTTCACCGCCGCGGCATCGCGCGGAGTCGGGTCGAATTCATGCGGTCCCGTTTCGCCCATCACGCACAGGACATTCGCGTCCTCGCCGGCCACGTTCAGAGCGAAACAATACAGCGGGGCAAACGAAGTCAACACCCGTGGTCCGGGCTTTTCCGGCCACGGATCGGGTGTTTGGTGGCATCCGGGCAGACCCGCCAATGACAGCAAGACGACGGGAATCAGCAACAAACAAACGAAACGAAGTCTCCGCATGACAAATCCTCCGGAGGTATACTTCGTAATACGTTGTCATCCTAAGTGCGGTTCGCGAATTTGACAAGTCGAACCGGTATCTCTCTGCGGACTCCGCGCCTCTGCGTGA
>JBGQCZ010000587.1:0-4078 GCA_041495645.1 Gemmataceae bacterium
GTAAGCGTGCGTCCCGATGACCGGGTAGACGATGCGTCCGCCGGTCAGCATCCAGACGTTCGCGAGGTCGGCGAAGGCTGTGGTCAGGGACAGGAACACGGCGAGCGCGAGAAAGGGCTTCAGCAACGGGACCGTCACGAGCCAGAAGCGGCGCCAGGCGCTCTTCGACTCCAGCACGGCGCACTCGAACAGCTCGGGGGGGACGGCGTTGATCCCCGCGAGGACAAACACCCCGATGAACGAGCTTCCGCGCCAGATGTTGAACAGCGTCACGCTTACGAACGCCCAGGCCCCGCCGCCGATTACGCCGTCCACCGCGTACTTCACGTGGCCCATGAACACGCTGTAGGCGGTGGGCAGCGGCGGGTTCAGGGTCCAGTACCAGCCGATCACGCTCACGCTCGCCGGGTACGCCCAGGGCAGGAAGACCGCGAGGAAGACCAGGGCAATCAATTCGTCATGGACTTCAGCGCAGATAGGGAGCCGATCCAGGTCAATCGTGCCGACGAGTTCGCGAATGCGGCGGACCGTTTCCCGGCTTAGAACCGCGCCGCCTTCGGAGTAGCTTTCAAATGCATGACAAAGCACCGAACGCGTTACGTGGATTTGTCGTCCCGGCAAATCGAGTTTCACGGACAGGAGCGGCTCGTCGGCAGGCGATCCTTCGCAGACGTTCCACGACTCAAATGATTGTCGAGCGCGGGTCTGAGTATGGTCCAAAGCTCGGCCGCGGAAGAGTTCCCAGAACACGGTTTGGGCCAGTCGATGGTCCCAAGTCAGGTTCAAGTCTTGGGCCGCGAAGAACTGGCCGGGACGGATTGCATCGCGAATGATCTCGCGGATTTCCGCGTGCGAATGAGGAGTAGTTTGGAGCGCGGATTGGAATCGGAACCAACGCATTAGGCCACGCCGCTCGCATACGGAGGGAATTGGGCAACTGAAGGAATTGTAGTAATCGGCCAGCGCAGGCTTTGGACGAGAGAAACGGGGCAAGAGATAGCGGTCGTACGGCGTAGGGTGAAACGAAGGATTGCAAGAGTTCGACGATCTGTGCGGAACATGCCGGGGATTGGACCGATGGAAGGAGTGTGGCATACCGATCGGGCAGGGGTGCGAACATGAAACGCGCTGCGATAGCATCGGCGATCCTGGGGCTGTTGGCAATGCGGGCCGAAGCCCAGTGGGGGCAACAGCCAGTTCCGCAATACAACGGCAACCAAGTTACTCAGGTTTGCACTCCGTGGGGCGCCGTGATCGGAGGCCAACGGCAAACCATGATGGGTCAGCCGATGGTTGCACCGGGTCAATCGTGTGCAACATGCGGCTCATATGGCGGTTGCAATTCGTGCGGGGCGGGCGGCTTCCGCGGCGACCGATCCCAGAAACTGCTCGATTTCCTGTTCTATCAACCCACCATCCCGTGCGACTGGCGGCCGCGACCTACTGAGTATGTTCCGCCACTCACCGCGTGGTTTCCGAACGGCTGCGAGTCCGTGGGCGGAGACTGCGGCAGCGTCTGTCGTCGGTTCGCGCTGGTGCCGCCGCGGGCTGGATGTGCGAATTGCGCCGCGTCGTTGGGAGCGCTGATGGTCGTCGGCCGAACTGACCCTCGATCAATGATGTCTCTGCGGCCGATGGCGACTGTTCAGCCAATTGGTGCCGTACTGCCGTGTCCACAGTACGGTCTCAGTGGCCAATCGGGCGTGTCGCAGACGCAGCCAGGCGTCTACACGACGGTGGCCCGTCCGCCGTTTTCGTATTATGCAACCTCGCCCGCCTCGCCGAATCTATTGCCTTTGTCGCTACAGCAGCAAGCGACTTCCGCGAGCCCATACGCGCCTTCCTACCAAGGCCTTCCGCAGCGTCCGTGAAAACGAAGAACTCCGGCCGTCATGGCCGGAGCCCTCGTTTCCCCCGTTCCATCCCTTCGAATTCACTGACCGGTCTTGGAAGTTGGCACGGCACCGGTCGCTTTCTTGATGCCCGCGTTTCCATCCTTGCTCGGATCGGCGGGCGCTGTCGGGGCCATTCCCGGCGGATTGTTGGGCGGCTGCATAATCGGCGGGATGCCTCCGCCCGGAGGCATGAAATCCATGCCAGGAACAATGCTCCCCGGAATAACCCCGCCCGGAACCCCCGGTGTTGCACACGGGCATTCCGCGCCGAAATACGGCGTAGCGACGTACGGGACCTGATTCCTTTGATTGTCCGGCGCAGCACCGCGAGCACGCCAGCGCTGGAACAGCGGCCGGTCGCGCAAGCAACACCCCGATGAAATTGACAGCAACAACATCAACCCGGCCAAAGCACAAGACTTTCGAATCATGTGAACACCCCGAATCAGCACGCCGACTTGAACCGTTCTGGAAAATCGCGGGCGGCCCATCAGTTTCTATTGCCGCGCATCCCCGACACTCGCTCCAATTTTGCGCGCGATTCGGTAAGCGTGCAAATCGCGGGGGGCAGGGAAAGCGATAACGCTTTTGGAATCCGTTCTGCCTGACCATTCTGGGTAAACGGGTCCGGAGATGACGATTGCGCCGGCACGACGTAGCCATGCCCGCAACCTGTTGGGCATTCCAGCAGAATTCGCTCAAGTAACTCCCTCTCATTGAACGTGTTACCGCCATGACGCTCATGACTGATCCGCATAAGAAGACTCTTTAAGACGTTCATTGATTCCCCGGGTGAGTTTTTCATGCCTTTTGCCGCTGCGATTTCCGCGCTCGAAGATTCCGCTCGGGCCATCGAACAGGTCTGCGGCGAAGCGCTGGCGCGATTGCCGAATCCCGAACTCGCGCTCGCGTTCTTTTCACCGCACCATCTAAGGCGGATGGATGACCTTGCTTCTGGCTTTGCCGAACGACTTGGTGCGAAAGCACTAATTGGTTGCGTGGGTGAAGCGATTACGGGCGGCGCCCGTGAAGTCGAGAGCGAACCAGCCGTGAGTTTGTGGCTGGCAAACTGGAATGGCAGAATTGAAATCGAGCCGTTCCATTTGACAGTCGAACAGACTTCCGATGGATGGAACCTACTTGGATGGCCGGATTCGGTGCTGGATGCGCACCCCGCCCAATCCGCCATGCTCGTGTTAGGCGATCCATATACCTTTCCCTCCGACAAGCTCTTTTTGCCGCGTGTTAATGAAGACCATCCGGGTCTGCGGGTTGTTGGCGGCATGGCCAGCGGCGTGCCCGGGCCGGGAAACGCGGGTTTGCTGAAGGGCGGCGAATTGGTCGCCGAGGGGGCCGTCGGCGTCATGCTCCGAGGGCCAATTAAGATTCGTAGCATCGTCTCGCAGGGTTGCCGGCCGATCGGCAAGCCGCTGGTTGTGACCAAATGCCAGCAAAACGTGCTGACCGGACTTGGCGGTAAGACACCGGTTGAGCAACTCCGCGAGATGTGGCCGCAGTTGTCGCAAAACGACCGCGACTTGTTCCAGCGCGGCCCTCACATTGGCATCGTCTTGAACGAGTACCAGGACAAGTTCGAACGCGGCGATTTCTTGGTTCGTAACATCGCCGGGTTGGACCCAAATACCGGCGCGATCGCGGTCACGGATTTCCTGCGGGTCGGGCAAACGGTACAATTCCATGTTCGCGACGCCGATGCCGCGGATGAGGATCTTCTCGCTCTGTTGAGGCGAGATCGCGCCGCAAACGGTCCCGGCGCCGCCGCGCTGCTCTTTACTTGCAACGGCCGTGGTTCGCGCATGTTTGGCAAGGCCGACCACGACGCCGCAATGGTCCAACACGAGGCCGGTGAAATGCCGCTCGCCGGACTCTTTTGTGCCGGTGAACTTGGACCCGTCGGCGGGCGCAATTTCATTCATGGGTTTACCGCCAGCATTGCGATATTCGATGATTGAAGCATTGCCTGCTCCGATGCAACAGGATCGTGACTTACGCGGGACAGAGATGAGGTGTCGGGAATGAAACGCTGGCTGCCGATCGCCATCGCCGTGGCCGGGTGCTGCTTTCTGCTGGGGCGGGCCTACCGCTCTGAAGTTCGCAAGGCCGAGTTGTCTCAACCGTCGCCGGTTGCGCAAAACGGGCGAATCGAACAGCCGCGAGTCGAA
>JBGQCZ010000588.1:0-4066 GCA_041495645.1 Gemmataceae bacterium
CCGGATTTTGCGTCACTCCCCGGACTGGCGGCGTCAGTAGATTCGCCTAACTGTCTTGTGAATTGGTTACTTGCGTCGAGTCCGTTGTCGGCAAATTCGAGTCCTACTCGGGGAGTTTCTGAGGCCTGTAGCAAGTCGACCGTGCCTAAGAGTTGACCGACAACGCCGAGAGCAACCGCTCTCGGCGTTTTTCGTTCCTTCGCGGATTTCCGCACGATGTTGGCCATTTTTTGCGTTGATACCCCGGACTCTCTGGTTGGCAGGAAATGTCCGGGGTTTGTCATGCTGTCGCGGCTTTTTGGTCGGTTTTGTCCCAAACTGCGACAAATCCTCTCGCGCTCTCTTCCCCCACAAAAAACAGACGAGTTGACGGTTTTCCACGTGGAAAACCGCCAATTCCGATATTCTGATTTCCGTCGAAATGGCAACTCCTGTCAACTCCTGTCAGTCTTTTGGCCCCCTTGGGTCGATTTTCGCTGATTTCCCGGCGATTTTGCCGAATCGGCACTGACAGGAGTTGCCAATTTGGACAAATGGCGGCACGCCGCGCTGTTGCCCATTTCCGCGCGTCGGCAGTCATTCAAACATGTGTTTGATTAATGTCCGGGCCAGCGATGGGTGTTGGCGAGGGGTTAGGCGCGCCTAGGGTGCGGGGTTAGCCGCATGTTGTCCTGCCATAGCTACCGCCCAGCATTTCCGCAGATTCCTGCGAAGTTTGCCTTGAGCTTCTGGCCCGAACGAGCGTCACTGTCCAGGCGGTTAACGGTTCCCGAGATTCAGAGACCTGGAGGACTGTGAAATGAGCATGGCGAGTCAGATTTCAGCCTTACAGCGCCTGACCGTGAAAGAGCTGCGTGACAAGTTCGGGGAAGTATTTGGCGAGGCGACCAACGCGGGCAACCGCGACTGGTTGATCAAGCGCGTGGCTTGGCGGATGCAAGCATTGGCCGAAGGTGGCCTCACCGAGCGGGCCCAGCGGCGGGCCGAGGAGTTGGCCAACGAAGCCGATCTGCGGGTGGTGCCGCCCCGCGAACGCGCGGTCCGAATCAAACTGCCGACGGCGGCAGCGCCGCTTCGCGCAGACGACCGATTGCCGCCCCCGGGCACCATCATCACCAGGCAGTACAAGGGCGGCACGCTGCAAGTCAAAGTGCTGTCCAAGGGCTTCGAGTTCGATGGCGAGGAACACCCGTCGCTGAGCGCGGTCGCCAAGGCGATCACCGGCAGCCACTGCAATGGATTCCTCTTCTTTCGCTTGCAAACGAAGGGCGGCAAATAATGAACAAGCCTCCTGTGCCACGAACGCAAGTACGATGCGCCGTCTACACGCGAAAATCCAGCGAAGAAGGATTGCAGCAGGAATTCAATTCTTTGGACGCGCAGCGCGAGTCGGCGGAAGCGTACATCGCCAGCCTGAAACATGAGGGCTGGGTCTGCCTTCCGGATCGTTACGACGACGGGGGTTACACCGGTGGCAACATCGAGCGACCGGCTTTGAAGAGACTGATGGACGACATCGCGGCCGGGTACGTCGACGCAGTGGTCGTGTACAAGGTCGACCGGTTGAGCCGTTCGCTGCTCGACTTCGCCCGGCTGATGGGCCTGTTCGACCAACACAAGGTGGCGTTCGTCAGTACCACGCAACAATTCTCGACCGCCACGTCGATGGGTAGGCTGGTACTGAACGTTTTGTTGTCCTTCGCGCAGTTCGAACGCGAGATCATTTCCGAGCGTACGCGCGACAAGATCGCCGCGACCCGCAAGAAGGGCAAATGGGCGGGTGGCCATCCGGTTCTTGGGTACCAATGGGACCCAGATACTTCGAAGTTGGTGGTCGACAAGCAAGAGGCGGCACGGGTGCGGAGCATTTTTGACCTGTACCTGAAGCTCCAGTCGCTGCTTCCGGTCGTACGGGAACTGAAGCGCCGATCCTGGGTGACCAAGAGTTGGACGCCGAAGTCGGGAAAACGGCGCGTCGGCAGGCCGTTCGATCGCACCAGTTTGCACCGGTTGCTGACCACCGTGTTGTACATCGGCCAGGTGCCGCACAAGGGCCAGCGTTATCCGGGCGAGCATCAGGGCATCGTAGACGCGGAGGTCTTCCGGCGCGTGCAAGAGTTGCTGGTCGAAAAAAGGCGTGCCATCAAACCAAGGGGCCTCAATCAATATCGATCGCTGTTGACGGGCATCCTGCGTTGCGGACCTTGCCAACGCAGCATGACACCGGTTTACGCCTGTTCGAAGCCGGGCAAGCGCTATCGCTACTACCACTGCGTAAGAGCTCAGAAGCAGGGTCGAGAGACCTGCCCATCGCGGACTGTATCGGCATCGCCCATCGAAGCGTTCGTGATCCGACAGGTCCGCCAAGTCGCGTGCAACCCGGCACTTGTCGCGCAGATCTTGGCGGACGGGCGACCGGGAACAATTGAGTTCCCTGAGGACGCCGTGGCCAGAGCGCTGCAAGTGTTTGGCCCGCAATGGGAATCCCTGGGCGCAGCCGAGCAAGCACGGATTGTGCAATTGCTGGTGGAGCGGGCCGAGTACGACGGTCCTCACGGGAAAGTGAAGATCACCTTTAGCCACAGCGGAATGCGAACGTTGGTCCTGGAACAGCTTCAACAGTCGAAGGAGAAACGCGCATGAGCGAGTCGTTGACGTTGGAATTCGAGATGCATGTCGACCGGGAACGGCGCGGCCGCAAGGAAGTGCGCGACGGTGCGGCACCAGTGCGGCTTCCCGCACGGATACCGCGGGTGGCCAAGCTGCTGGCCCTGGCGCACCGATTCGAGGCCTTGATCCGCGCCGGGACGTTTCGCGACTATGCCCAGATCGCGGTGGTGGGCCATGTGACCCGAGCGCGGTTGAGCCAGATCATGTCGTTATTGAACCTGGCACCGGACATCCAGGAAGCGATTCTGTTCCTGCCGCGTGTCGAGCGCGGCCGTGACGCGATCAAACTAGCCGACCTGATGCCGATCGCGATGGAGTTGGATTGGAAACGACAGCGACGGCGGTGGCGCGCCATCGCATAGTCCGGGAATCGCTGACCGGCCAAGATCGCTGTGGATTCGCACTTCAGAAACTGAAATCTGTAGCCGTTCTAGCGGCGTTTCCTCGGCAAATGCTGGGCAAAACACCTCGGAAACCCACTCTCCAAAACTGAAACTTGTAGCTGTTCTAGTTTCATCGCCGGGCGCGGACGTGCGCGCAAGAGCACTTTGCTTGCCACCATAAACGGCGCTTGGCAAGCGAATGAGGCGGTCCGAGCGCCCGCACGATTAGGCGCAACTTTCCGGCGACGGTCTAATAAGGGCTGGGGGAAATGGCGCTGCCCCGTGTTTGCGGCCAAGGCACGTGCTGACAATGCTAGGCCGTTGGATTTCGCACGTAGAGCGCTGGTTTGTAGCGGGTAGCCTAGTTGGTCGTGGTAACGGGTTGGTCGCAGACGCAACAAGCGAGAACCAAGCAATGAACGATCTTCGCCAAAAGTGGCTGGCCCGAACCTCCGGGGCGGACCCGGCCCGCTTGGCCCACGTTGGCCCACGTCGCGACCTTGTCACCAGGATCGCCCCGTCTCCTCGCCACGACAAACGGCCCCGTTGCCGGGGCCGTGCGCGCTGTGAGTTAGCCGAGCCTAGGCTACTGCTTGAGCCCGAACTTGCCGCGTTCCGTCTTGGCGAACCGAGACTGTTTGCCCTTGGCGTTGATCTCGCGGAGCAGCGCGGAGTAAAGAGTGGCCGCTGGCGTTGCTCCGTTCGGGCTGCTCCAGTAGCCGCGCTTCGACATCCCCTCGATCATTTCGTTGGTGGTCATCGCGGTGCCGGTCTCCCCGAGCAGTTTCGCGGCAGCGTCCAGGGCGCTCATTTTCTTTGGTTTGGCCTTCTTGGTCGTCTTCGTTGCTTTGCCGGTTTCCGCAGCGGGAGCCTGTGGCAGTTCCTGGCTGAGCGCCTTGGTCGTGGCCGGGAACTTGTGGGCCTTGGTGGTCTTCTTCGCCATGATGATTCTCCCGTTTGGGGGTTGATGTTCGCGGTGCGGAAATCGCCCCGCGTCAGGACAAGTCAGTTAC
>JBGQCZ010000589.1:0-4062 GCA_041495645.1 Gemmataceae bacterium
CCACCGGTTTTCCCATCGCCAAGATCGCAGCCAAACTCGCCGTCGGTTACACGCTAGACGAACTCAAGAACGACATCACGCGTGAAACTCCGGCCTGTTTCGAACCGACCATCGATTATGTCGTGGTGAAAGTGCCTCGCTGGAACTTCGAGAAATTCCCCGAAGCCGATGCGACGCTAACCACGCAAATGAAATCTGTCGGCGAAACGATGGCGATCGGCCGGTCATTCAAGGAAGCCTTGCAAAAAGCGCTGCGCGGCCTGGAAACCGGCCACTTCGGCCTCGGCTCCGACCGCAAGGACCGCTGGGGCAGCGCGAAAGCGCCCAACCGCGAGGAAATCGTTCAAAAGCTCGCCACACCCAATGCCGAGCGCATTTGGTTCATTCGTTACGCGATGAAAGATGGCATGAGCGTGGAGGAAATCCACAAGTTCACGCACATCGATCCGTGGTTCCTGCACCACCTGCGCGAATTGATTGACACCGAGGAAGAACTGCGCAAGTGCCCTTCCCTGCCCGCCGCCGGCCGCGATCTTCTACTCAAAGCCAAACAGCAAGGCTATTCCGATCCGCAATTGGCTTACATCTGGAATTGCCACGACACGGAAGTGCGCCGCCATCGCAAAGCGCTCGGCATCGAGGCCGTCTTCAAGCTCGTCGATACATGCGCCGCCGAATTCGAGGCCTACACCCCCTATTACTACAGCACCTACGAGAATCCCGTCGCGTTCGTCCAAGCTGGCCCGTCCGCTCCTCCGCTGCCCTACGTGGAGGACGAAACTCGACCGCCATCCGACAAACAACGCATCATGATCCTTGGCGGCGGGCCGAACCGCATCGGGCAGGGAATCGAGTTCGATTATTGCTGCGTTCAAGCCGCCTTCGCGCTACACGACGCCGGCTTCGAAACGATTATGGTCAACTCGAACCCGGAAACCGTCAGCACCGATTACGACACTTCCGATCACTTGTTCTTCGAACCGCTCACGACCGAGGACGTGCTGAATATCTGCGACCGCATGCAGCCGGCGGGCGTGATCGTGCAGTTCGGCGGGCAGACTCCGCTCAACCTGGCCAAGGCACTCGGAGCGGCCGGGGCGCCCATCATCGGCACCAGCGTCGAGAGCATCGACAAGGCCGAGAACCGCGAGTTATTCCGCAAGGAAATCAACGACCTGAACATGAAACAGCCGGTGAGCGATACGGCCATCGACGTGCAACAAGCGGTGCGCGTGGCGCGGTTACTCGGTTTCCCAATTTTGGCGCGGCCCAGCTACGTGCTTGGCGGGCGGGCCATGAAGATCTTCGACGATGAGGCGCGGCTTATCGAGTATATGGAGGAGCAAGCGCCCAACCTGTCCAAGGACATGCCCGTATTGATCGATCGCTTCCTCGAATCGGCACAAGAGGTCGATGTCGATTGCATTTGCGACGGGCAACGCGCCATCATCGGCGGCGTGATGCAGCACATCGAGGAAGCGGGCATTCACTCCGGCGATTCCGCGTGCGTGATCCCGCCGCACACGCTCTCGGCGGAAGTTATCGAGGAAATCAAACGGCAAACCCGCGAACTGGCCCTCAAGCTTCAGGTCAAGGGCCTGATGAACGTTCAGTTCGCGATTCAACACGATCAAAAAACCGGCGAGTCGATCGTCTACATTCTGGAAGCGAATCCGCGCGCCAGCCGCACCGTGCCGTTCGTTTCCAAATCGATCGGCGTGCCGCTCGCGCGGTTGGCGGCGCTCGTGATGGCCGGCAAGACGCTCGATGAACTAAACCTCTTCGACGAGATCACGCCGAAGCATTTCTCGGTCAAAGAAAGTGTGTTTCCGTTCAACAAGTTCCCCGGCGTGGACATCATCCTTGGCCCCGAGATGCGCTCCACCGGCGAAGTCATGGGCATCGACGACAGCTTCCCGATGGCCTTCGCCAAGAGCCAAATGGCCGCTTCGGCCGCATTGCCCAAGGAGGGCACGATCTACATTTCCGTCGCCGACCGCGACAAACGGGACATGGTGCCCATCGCCCGCGGTTTCGCGCAAATGGGCTACCGGCTGATGTCCACGCGCGGCACCGCGGCGGTGATGCGCGAGAATGGCATTCCGGTCGAGGAAGTGATGAAGTTGCAGGAAGGGCGACCGAACTTGATCGACCACATGAAGAACGGCGTGGTGGCGCTAATCATCAACACGCCGAGCGGCCGCGGCAGCCGCGTGGACGAGGTAAAGATTCGCGTGGCAGCCGTGGCTCACCGCGTGACGTGCATCACCACGATGTCCGCAGCCCACGCCGCCCTCGAAGCCTGCCGCGCACTGCGAGATCGTCCGCTAACCGTGACTGCTCTGCAGGATCGGTTCAAAAAATGAGCCCGCAGCGCTAGCAAGGATGTGTCACGATCCTTGCTGGCGCTGCGGGCTCCGTTTCTCCAATGAAATAGCCGCTCGCGGCTTTGCGTTCACTCAATTCTTATTGGTCGCGCGAATCATGACCATCCCGCCGTTCGGACCGGGGACGGCACCGCAAACCAGCACGAGATTGTTGTCCGTATCGATTTGAACGAGCTTGAGATTGCGAATTGTAACGCGGTCGTTGCCGAGGCGGCCGGCCATGCGAATGCCCTTCTTGGGCCGGCCGGAACCGCGGTTGCTGGCGTTGGACGCGATGCTGCCGCGTTGCCGCCAGCCTTTCTTCACGCCGTGCGTGTGACGCAAGCCGCCGTAGTTGTGCCGCTTGATCACGCCCGCGAAGCCGCGGCCTTTCGACCAGCCGATCACGTCCACATTCGGATAGGTTTCATACTCTTGTCCGGCGTCGTCTTTCTTCTTGACCTTCACAAACAGTTCGACGGCCGTGAGAACCTGCCCCACTGTTTGCGTGGCAGGAGCGTCCAGGCGGAACTCGCGAACGTAGCGCTGCGGTTCACAATTGGCCTTCGCGGCCAGCGGCTTATTGCCTTTGGTGCGCCGCTTGGATTCGAGATCGCCGGAGACGTGTCCGCGTTCGGCGCGGGTGGAGACTCGACGCGGCTTGTCGCCGAAGCCGAGTTGGAGGGCGTTGTAGCCGTCTTTTTCAATTGTCCTGACTTGCAAGATAGGGCAGGGTCCGATTCGCAGCACCGTCACCGGAGTGCATTCGCCCTTTTCGTCGTAAACCTGCGTCATGCCAACCTTCGTACCGATCAACCCGAGGGCCATATTTCACCCGTGGACTAGCCGAGCGGTCCGGCCACTAGGGCGGGACATCGGCAGGACCAAATTGGAAAAAGATATTATGGAAGGACACGGGGCGTTGTCCAACCATTTTGGGTAAGTCCTGCCAATTTGGGAGTACCGAACTCTTCTGGTGCGGATGGGAGAAATCAGGAAAGAAGGGATCATGTCTAGAGAACCATCAGAAATGTGTCATAACATTTAGATGTGGACGCATTAGCCTTTCCGCATCAGTCGCAAGACTCGATTCCACGATTTGCCTTCCGGATGCGAACGAAACAGTCAACCCTCTTCAGCGGTCGGCCCGATCAGAGGGTGTTCCGGTTGCTTATATTCACCGAAACGCATGGCCTGTCTCCCGTTTGAGATAACCCAACTCGCCCGCGCCAACCCGCCCGGTCACCAGTAACACAACCTCTAACGCATGCGGCAAGCGAATGACTGACCCGTTCGAACGCTAGTCGCCAAAGTCATCACGCACTGTTGTTCTCGTCGCGTGGGGCGGGACTGAATCCGAGTGTCACTGACCGGATGCGGACGCCAGCACGGTGCGGTTCGTTCTTTGAAAGAGCTAGCGGGCCGGGACTCTTCTTCTCGACGACGACCGCGACTCCCAGACCGTTGCCGATCGGGAAATTCGCGCCCGGCGTGGAGGATCCCAAGAACCGATTGACCGTGAAACGACCGACTCTCCCGTACTCCGGTCGAAATTCCGCCGACGCCAACTCATCCACGCTGCGGGGATCCTTGTTCATGTCGCGGAACCGGAACAGAATCAGGCGGCAAGTGAAGTTGGCCAGGAAGGCCTTTTCAAACTCCTCCGCCAAAGTGGCCTCGCCCGTTGCCTGGATCG
>JBGQCZ010000590.1:0-4055 GCA_041495645.1 Gemmataceae bacterium
CAAGCTCGGCGAGGATGCCCGCTTGCTGCGCGAATGGGTGGAAACCGCGCGCGTACGCATCGGCAGAACTCAAAACGCCGGTGCGCCCACGGTGCCCGAGAGCCAAATGGAAGCCAATGTTCCCGTGCTGCCGTGGGTCGATCGCTATCAGCAAATGACCAGAATCTGCAGCATCGGGTTGTTATGCTTGATTCCGGTATTTGCATTCTTGGTGATGCAGCTGCTCCGGACTTGACCTCTGACTTCTGACTTCCGTTGCCACGAAGGTTTCGATGGAACTCGTTTTCAAAATATTGCGGCTGCTGGGTTATCTCCTGCTGCCGATGTTCTTCAAACCGCCGGCCAACGCCGGGTTGTTTGGCTTGTTGCACGCGATCCTTGTGATTGTGATCACGGTCGGACTGCACTTTCTGCAAAACCGGGTGCTGGACCTGACGCGCCGGTTGGAAACCGGCCATGAACTCGTGCGCCAAAACTGGCTGCCGATTCTCTTCCTACTGAGCTACTTGCTGTTGTGGTTCGGTGCATGGCTGTGGAAGCTATTCAAGATCGACGATGAACCATCGAGATATCCCGACCTGGACACGTGCTGGACCGAGGCCGTAACGGCGTTGCAGAAAACAGGCATCGGCATCGGCGACACGCCGATCACGTTGATTCTGGGGCGATTCGCGGGCGACGAAGCATCTCTCTTTCAGGCCGGACCGCCGTTGGCGGTGAATGGCGTGCCGGGGGCCGGAGCGCCGTTGCGAGTCTATGCCCATCGCGAAGGCATCTTCGTGACGTGCACGGGCGCTTCGGTGTCCGGGCGGCAGGTGGAATTGCTCGAAGGGGCAGGCACGTCCATGCCGTCGGCCGGGGCATCCACCGGCGGCGGTTTCGGCGACGTGGACAAGTCGATCGGCATGAGCATGGCCAGCGGCGGAGCAATGCGCGAAGTGCAAGTGATCATCCGCCGTACCCGCGAGGAGGGAAACCGCAGCCTGACAGCGCAGGAACATCAGATGATCCGCGAGTTGACGGGTGTGAACCCGGCCGCGCCGGCCGTTGGCGAGGCCCGCCGATCGCATTCCTCCGTTCTCAAGAGCCCCGAGGAAGCCGAGGAATGCGCCGCCCGCATGCGCTATCTGTGCCGCCTCATCGGCCGCTCGCGCTGGCCGCTTTGCCCGCTCAACGGCATCGTCGTGCTGGTCACGCTGAACGCCACGGATACGGACGACGACGCCCAGCAAATGGGTTTGGTGGTGCAGCGCGATTTGCAAGCCGTGCGCGAGGCTGCGCGGATGCACTGCCCTGTTTACACGCTGGTCGGCGATCTCGACCGCCTGCAAGGAGCGCAGGAATTCCTGGCTCAGTTCCCCGCCGACAAGCGCCGCCAGCGTCTCGGCAAGAGCTTTCCGCTCGTGCCGGAGGTCGAACCGGAAAAGGTCGGGAATGTGATCGAGTCGAATGTTCGCTGGATCATGGACTTGCTGATTCCGTTTCAGGTGTTCAAGATGTTCCGTCTCGAAGCGCCGGGCGGATCGGCGACGGACGCAATTGAATCGAATGCCCAACTCTTCCATTTCCTGACGGACTTGCGCGAGCGCTCGGTGCGGCTGGCGAAACTCGTCGCCAAGGCCGTGGTCGTGAGCCTGGATTTCGCGCCGTTGTTCGGCGGTTGCTACCTGGCCGGCACGGATACCGGCGGCGAACGCGCCTTTTGTCCCGGTTTTTGGAAGCGCCTCGAAGAGACGCAAGGCAACGTGGCCTGGACCGCCGAGGCGTTTTCGGCCGACCACCGCTACCGCTCGCGCACGCAGATGGGTTACGCGGCGCTGGCCGTGGCCCTGGCGCTTGTCGCGGCGCTCGGTTTCTGGGCTTTGGTTCTAAAGGGCGATTAAGACTTACTGGGTTTGGCACTGCAAGGGTTGTGGATTCGGAAAACCACGATGAACAAACGAAAGCTCTTGCAGAAAGCGTTGTCAGGCGGCAAGCTCTTGGAAGAGTACAATTTGGAATTGGGAGAAGAGCCATGAAAGACTACCATATCAACGTTTTCTATAGCGATGACGATGGTTGCTACGTAGCCGATATCCCCGATCTCAGATACTGTTCCGCGTTCGGCGCCAGCCCCGAGGAAGCCGTTCGGCAAGTGCAGGTCGCCAAAGCCGCTTGGCTTCACGTTGCCAAGCAACGCCGAAAACCGATTCCGAAACCCAAGTATCGGCCGGCAATTTACCAACTAGCGCGATAGAGACAGGGCGCGGGTCCTATTCCTCAATGGCGTTTCCCATTCGCGCTCGCGGAGAACGATCATGAACCCGAGCTCGCGCCATGCAATTCTGATTCTGATCGCTGAGTTCGCGCTGGTTTTTTCAACCACGATGGCTGCCGAACCCATTCCCTTCAAGGTTCCGCCCGGCTTTGTCGTCGAAAAAGTCGCCGGCCCACCGCTCGTTCAGCACCCGATGTTCGCCTGTTTCGACGACCGCGGGCGGCTCTTTGTTTCCGATAGCGGCGGCAAGAACCTCAAGGCCGAGGATCTGCTGAAAGAACTGCCCAGTTGCATCCGCGTGCTGGAAGATACCAAGGGCGACGGCGTCTTCGACAAATCCTCGATCTTCGCCGACAAGATGTCGTTCCCGATGGGCTGCCTGTGGCACGACGGAGCGGTCTACGTCTGCTCCCCGCCGAGCCTATGGCGCTTGCGCGACACGAAGGGCACGGGAGTTGCCGATGAACGTGTCGAACTCGTGACGAAGTTCGGCTTTATCGGCAACGCCGCCGATATTCACGGCCCTTGGCTCGGCCCCGATGGCCGGCTTTATTGGACCGACGGCCGCCACGGGCACGAAATCAAAAAGCCCGACGGCACCATTCAGACCAAAGGCAAAGCCGCTCGCATCTTTCGCAGCAAGATCGACGGCAGCGAAGTGGAGGTGATTTGCGGCGGGGGGATGGACGACCCGGTGCAAATGGCGTTCACGGAAGAAGGCGAACCGTTCGCGGTCGTGGATATCTTCGAAGCTCGTCCCACGCGGATGGACGCGCTCATTTATTGCATCGACGGCGGGGTGTTCCCGTATTACGAAGCGGTGCTGGGCGAATTCAAACGCACCGGTCCGCTGTTGCCGGCGATCAGCGAACTGGGCTGGGTCGCGCCTTCGGGCCTCATCCGCTATCGTGGCACGGCGTTTGGCTCAAAGTACACCGACAACTTGTTTTCGACGCAGTTCAACACGCACAAGATCGTGCGACACATTCTGGAGCGCGACGGCGCGTCGTTCAAAAGCAAGGACGAGGATTTCATCACCTCGGACAATCCCGACTTCCACCCGACGAGCCTACTTGAAGACGCTGACGGCTCGCTGCTGGTGATCGATACCGGCGGTTGGTTCCGCATCGGCTGCCCGCAATCGCAGGTGGCCAAGCCCGAGATCAAAGGCGGGATTTATCGCGTAAGGAAGAAGGATGCGCCGAAGGTGGATGATCCGCGCGGTAACGAGATTCCTTGGAAGCGGATGCAATTGCGGGATATCGCAACGCTATTGGACGATCCGCGATTGACGGTGCGTGATCGGGCCGTGCAGGAACTATCGCGGTGGCGCGACGGCAACGCCATCAAGACAGTTTTCGACGTGGCGCAGAATGGTGCGACGCCGCGTGCTCGCCTGAACGCGGTCTGGGCGCTCGGCCGCATCGGAACAGATGCGAGCTTGGAACTCGTGGCCGATGCGCTAAAGGATCGTGACGCAAGCGTGCGGCAGGTTGCGGCTCGCGTTCTTGGGTTGCATCGCCATGGGCTCGCGGCCGGGAAGCTACAAGGCTGCTGGCTCGATATCAGCGCTGCGGTGCGGCGCGAGGCATTGATCGCTTTGGCGCGTATCGGCGCTGAACTGGATTCTCTTGGGAGTGTCTTGAGCGAATCCGGGGATACATTTCTAACCCATGCGGCAATTCTCGCCCTAATCGAGAGCGCGCGGCCCAATATTGCTCGGCAATACCTTAAATCTCGCAGTCTGATAGGGTCTGCCGGGTCAACGGGTCCACCGCGTGCAGCATTGATCGCCCTC
>JBGQCZ010000591.1:0-4050 GCA_041495645.1 Gemmataceae bacterium
CGACAGCGCTCAATACTTCGGCATTGCTACCGGTGGCGCCGGCGAACGCCAGGATTCGCTCGGCCTGCGCGGCGGTCGCACCGGCGGTCTGCGCCATTTCACCGGCTACCTTCTCGGGGCCGATCTTGGCCAACTTGTCCAACGCGCGCAAGACGGGACCGGCTTTCGCGCCGAGGCCGAGTTCTTCCAGGACGCCGCTGAGCACCAGGCGATTATTGATCCGCACTTGAAAGCCGCCGAAGCCAAACTCGACATCGAGCGCTGCCATCAGGTCGTGTATGACCAGAGAGGTCTCAATGTCGGCGGCGTTCGACGTGGTGCCGATCGTGTCGAAATCGCACTGCCAGAACTCGCGATAACGGCCGTGCGCGGTGTTTTCGCCGCGCCATACCGGCCCCATGTGGTAGCGCTTGAACGGAGTGCCCAACTTGCCAATGTGCTGAGCCGCAAAGCGCGCGAACGGCACGGTCAGGTCGAAGCGCAGCGCCACATCGCGATCGCCGTGATCCTTGAAGCGATAAATGAGTCGCTGCACTTCCGAATCGGCATCCACCTTGCCGAGGAGAATCTCGGCGTACTCCAGAGCAGGGGTGTCGATGGGAGCGAAACCGTAAGATCGATACACGCGCCGGCAGACTTCGAGCATCCGCTCGCGCGGGATCATCAGTTCCGGTGGATAGTCGCGAAAGCCCTTGAGCGTTCGCGGTTCGATCAGACTCATTCGGCAAACCCTAGGTTTATCCGCAGATTCCGCAGATTTCACAGATTTGAATTCAATCTGAGAAATCTGCGGAATCTGCGGTTAAGACTCTTCAACTCTCTTTGCGGTTCGGGTATTTCGAGCTCATGCGCGTCAGGAAGCGGACTTCATCTTCCGACAGCGATTGCTTGCCCTGGCGATGAATTTTGTCCAGCAGTTCGTCGAGGCGGCGTTCCTCTTCGAGGCGGCGCAGTTCTTCGCGTTCGCGGCGCAGCGCGGTCCGGCGCGCGAGCAGTTGCCGGAGCCAGCTGCGCTTAGGCGGCGGCGGGGGCGGCGGCTCCTCGTTCTCCTGCCGCTCCAGGCTCGTATAGCCTTGTGAGAAGTCGTACCCCAGTTGCGTCGGCTCCTCTTCGCTCTGCTCGAGTTGAATCAACTGCTGGCGGCAGCGCACGTAGATCATCGCGGCCAGAAGAGCAGGAACCAAGTCGTTAACGGCGATCGCGTAAACGCCGACGCCAAGCATGACGAGAAAGCCCCCGTAGGCGGCGGTGGCGGTCGCCTGGCGGCGGTCGCCGCGACGCCACAACCAGCACTGAAGCAGCTTGGCGCCGTCGAGCGGATAGGCCCACAGCATGTTCACCAAGAACAAGAGCCAGTTAACCCAGAAAAACTGGGCCAACAGGATGTGCCAACGGTCTAGCTTGGCCGCCAGCAAGGGAATCTTTGACGGCCGCAACATCCATTGCGCGTCCGGCCCGCCTGGCTCCACCGATTGCGACGCATGGGCCAGATAACTCGTCCCGTCCTCGGTGCGCCCTTTAGTGATTTTCACTTGTTGATATTGCCCGGTCGCTTCGTCCCTGTGAAACCAATACTCGGCTTGGCCGGGATTGGCGACGCTGAAATAAGTCATGTCGTTCCGCCAGTTTTCCATGCGCGGATTGAGCGGCGACGCGAGCGGGTTGAAGGGCGGAATGAAACCGAGCGCGCCCAACGCCGTGCCGGCGCACAAGGCCAGCGCGAAATTGACGGCTGGGCCGTAAATCGCGGTCCAGAAGTGCGAGCCTGGCGTGGGCGGCACGTCGGGTTCGGCCAGGCCGCCCAGGGGCCAGAGGAGCACCTCCATTACGTCGCCGCCGACACGGCGGGCGCCGAACACGTGCCCGAATTCATGCAGAAATACGCAGCCGAAGAGCATCGCCAACACGGCGCAGGCTTCTCTCCACAGCTGGTGGCCCGACGCGAATTCGTGCGACGTGGCCACCCACAGGATTACGCCCAAGGCCACGACCGGAAAGAGAATGTGGACGCGCACCGTGACGCCGAGAATCGTTCCCGGCAGCGGCATCGACCAGTTCATCGGCTCGCGCTCGCCCATTAGCCACTCGTCCTCATGCGGCCCGCCCCGCCATTGTAGCGAGGCCGCGCGCCGCCCGCAATCGTCCCGGCCAGCCAGCCAATTCGCGATTTGCCGGGCGACTACTCTTGGAATAGGCAACCCGACGCCACCATCTTCTGAGGTAGCAGCGTTGCCAGCAAGCGCAAACGCCAAAAACTGCCTTGACTCATCGGCCCTCGTTCGGCTATCAGTCCCCCCTTTGCTGTTGGATCTTGGAGCCTGGCGAAGGTGTTGGCTCATGCGCCGCGCGGGGCTGGGATTGATTTCACTGTTGGCCGTCGGCTTGTCGGGCTGCTTCCTGATCCGCACGGAGGGAGTCGGCTTCTGGTCGAACCGCGGCCGGTCCATCGGATCCGCTCCCGGTCCTGACGCGGTGTTCATGGATGTTTCGATCGCCGAAGTACCGTTCGGCGACCGGTACGCCAATGATGAACTCTGGAATTACGCGGACGAACAGCTTCAGTCGATTCCGCCGTCCCTGCGAAAGACATTGGAGGAGAACGGCTTGCGGATTGGCCTCGTGAGCGGCCGCGCTCCGGATGGTCTGAACGGAATGCTCACCAGCAAACGCACCAATCGGGAACCAATGCGGTCGTGGCGGCAGAGCGGAAATCCCGCGACCATCGCCCTCGGGCCCAAGCCCGAACGCTGCGAGTTCCTTCTTCGCTCCGAGGGCAAATCCGACCTGCTGGTATTCGAACAGGCTCTATGTCAGTTTCAGCTTTTACCCACACTGGAACCCGAAGGCAAGGTGCGGGTGCAATTCACGCCGCAAATCGAATTCCAGGACCCGAAGAAGTGGTCGCGATTGAACCCTTTGGTGGCGCTGAACGTCCAAGGCGTCCGTTCGACCGAGCCGCTCCCGGCGCTGCGCTGGGAAACGGCCCTGGCGCCCAATGAATTCCTGGTAATCGGCGCGCACTTCGACCGGCCCAAGTCGCTTGGCTATCGCTTCCTGGTCTCGTTGGACCCCGAACGCCCGGTTCAACGGCTGATCGTCCTGCGGGCCGGCCGTTTCACGTCCGCGTTCGACTTGCCCTCCAAGCCCGCCGATCAAGGCAAGTCGTCGCGCACCCAACCATTGGCCGCTCAAGCAATTCAATAGACCATTTTAATCCGTGACATCGGTGACATCCATGATGATTCCTTGACTTGCAGGTTTCCGCCAAAAATGGCTGGGACTTTTCCTTGACGAACCAAAGCGTTATGTTTACCTTCCCCTGAATGAAACTGACGATTGGCACTGTGACCGAGGAAATCATGTCTAGAACACTTTCGATTGCCTTTGCCGGATTCGTTTTGGCCGGCGTGGTTTCGGCCCAGGAAAAGCCCAAGCTGGCCGAACCGGCCAAGGACGATTTCGACAGCCTCGTGGCGTCAATGGTCAAAACGCTCACCGAGGTCGGCGAGGCATTGAGCAAGATCACCGACGACAAGGCGGCCAAGGAAGCGGCCCCCAAGCTGGAGCAACTCGCTAAGTCCATGGCGGAGTTGACGGAGCGCGGCCAAAAACTCGGCAAGCCCAGCGGCGATGAGGAAAAGGCCCTCAAGACGAAATACGAAGCCGACCTGACCGCCGCGAGCAAGAAACTCACCGGCGAGATCGAACGCCTGAAAGGCCAGCCCTATGGCAAAGCCGTACTGGACTTCCTGAAGCCAAAGCCGAAGACCCCCAACAAACCAAAAGACACGCTGCCCGAGAAACCCAAAGACAAATAGCCGCTTGCGGCTTTGCGGGGCGACTCTCTTAACCAGGACTTCACCATGATTCGCACCATCGCCTCGTTCATCCTCCTTGCATTGGCATGCACTCTGCTCGCCGCAGAGCCGCGCGTGAGCGCCACGGAAATCCAGACCGTGGGCGTCAAAGGCTACGACGGCTTCGCCATGGCGCTGGTCACGGCTAACCTGTAGTCGCGGCCGAAGATCGGTCTACTGGCCGGCGCGGGTA
>JBGQCZ010000592.1:0-4047 GCA_041495645.1 Gemmataceae bacterium
AGGCCGAGGCGCAAAAGGCCGGCCATTCGTTTTGGCTGCCGTGGTTTCGCCTGCATTTGAATGAGAAGGATTGGAAAGAAGTCGAAACGGTGATCTCGCAACATCGCAAGCGCGACAAGACCTTGGCAGCCTATCTAGCGGCGCTGATGTATCTGAAACAAGGCGACATCAGGCGGGCCACGGCCGAAGTGGACGTGTTGCGTCAGGCGTCGTCCGAACGTCGCCGTGACCTGAAATCGGAACAGCGGCTTTGGGAAGCGCAGGGCTTGCTGATGTGCAAGACCGGGTCGGCCGACGAAGGTTTGAAGCTCTTGCAACGTTGCGTCGATAAGACCAAGAATGATTTCGGCCATCACGCCTGGGGCAACGGCGCGACCTACATGGAAACGTGGGGCGACGCCGCCCTGTCCACGGGCCGGCTTACAGTCGCCGAGGAAGCCTATTTGGAATCGCTGGCACACGACCCCGGCAGCGTGCGGGCCGCGCTCGGCCTGGAAGCAATGTGCCGCAAACAGGGCCGCCAGGTTGAAGCCGAACAATATGCCGCACTGGCCAAGAAATTCTGGAAAAAGGCCGACATGGACGCGTTCGTCAAATTGAAAGAAGAGTATTCGAAGATGATTCCGGGACAGCCGCAGGTTTCCAGCACCGCTCCGGAACAGACGGGAGACGGCAAATGAGAAGTCAGAAATCAGAAATCAGAGGTCAGAAATCAGAAGTCAGGCATTTGCTGGCTGCGTGCATTTTGATCGTTTTGACCGGTTCGGTTCGCGCTGAGGATCCGTGCGTTTCGGGATTGCCGCCGGGTCAACGGCCGGGGCCGTATGCCTTCGTGGTGGCGACCGGAAAGGAACGCGGGCAACTAACCTGCTACGTTTGTGAGACCGCCGAGAAGCCGGCAGTCATCGTGTTCGCCCGCACTCCGTCGAAGGAAATTGGCGAACTTGCGGCCGAACTCGACAAGGCCGTTGCCGATGCCAAGAATTCTCCGTTACGCGGTTGGGTGACTTTCATGAGCAACGACCAACCCAAGATGGATCCGCAAGTGGTCGAATGGGGCAAAAAGTACGCGGTGAAAACGATGCCGCTCGGGGTGTTCGAGGATGCCGACGGCCCTCCTGCCTATCGCCTCAACAAAGAAGCCGACGCGACGGTGCTGCTGTTCGTGAAGCAAAAAGTGGTGGCCAATTTCGCCTTTCGCGCCGGCGAGTTGACGGAAAAAGCACGGGTGGAAGTGCTCAAAGCAATTCCGAAGATTCTGGAGTCCAAAAAGGACTGATCGAGAATTCCTTCGCTTGCGCTTCAGGCTTGTATGAAGAAACTTCTTCATACAAGCCTGAAGCGCAAGCGAAGAAATTCGCGTTAGCCGGGCCGGTTCGATCGCTCCAAGTCGAGCAAGAACTGTTTTCGGCGCAGACCGCCTCCGTAGCCGCCTAGCTCGCCGTTCTTGTTGACGACCCGATGACATGGGATCACGATGGCGATGCGGTTCAGTCCGTTCGTCCGCCCCACCGCCCGCACCGCCTTCGGTTGTCCAATCGCAATGGCTAACTCTTCATATGATCGGGTCTCACCATACGGGATAGCCAGCAGTTGTTTCCAAACTCGCTCTTGGAACGGGCTGCCGGGATACGTGAGTGGGACCGAAAACTGCTGCAACGAACCGGCGAAGTAACCGGCGAGTTCAGTCTTCAGCAATTCCAGGTATTTGTTGTTCCCGGGCACGACCGCTCCTTCGAATAATTTTCGCAGCTTGGCAAATTGCGTTTCGAGCATCCGGCGATCGGTGAACTCGAGCAGGCAGACGCCTTTGTTCGTTGCTCCGGCGACCAGCGGGCCGAGCGGGCTTGGCAACCAGGAGAGAAGAACACAGTGACCGTTTCGGCTTCGGCCGGCGGTGTCGCCGAATGTGCGAGCGAAAGCATCGCGAAAACCGCTATTTGACTCGTAGCCGCTCTCGAACGCGGCCTCATCGATCGCCGCACCCTCGCGGATCAGATTCATGGCCCCGGAGAGCCGCCGCGCGCGGGCGTAGGCCTGAAACGTCATACCGAAGCGGCGAAGGAAGAACCGGCGCACCGTGGCCGGGTCGATCCCTCTGGCCCGCAAGTCGCCCTCCGTGATGCGCGCCGCCGGATCGCGCTCCACCTCCGCCAGCAATTCGGCGGCCCAGGACGGCTGATCGTCCGCGTCCAACGGCCGGCAGCGCTTGCACGGGCGGTAGCCCGCCACGAGCGCGGCCCGCGCCGTCGGAAAGTACTCGACGTTTTTCGGCAGCGGGGTGCGCGCCGGGCAAGTCGGGCGGCAGAAAATCCCAGTGGTGCGCACAGCCACGAAAAACAGACCGTTGTATGCGGCGTCCCGTTGGAGACGGGCTCGCTCCATCTCGGCAATCGGCGGCATGGTGTTCATGACGACAGCTTACGCGGCGCATGTGGCTGCAATCCACCGATTTTCGGGCGCGGATGTCGATTTGTTCGAACAAAAAAAACGCCCCCGCGGCCTTGCGGCGCACGGGGGCTCCCCCCTCTCCCCGATAACGCGCTTATTTCTTTGGCTCCATCGGCGGGCCGCCCGGCAGCGGGACCACTTGCGGTTTCTCATTCAGCAACTTCTGCTCTTCGGTCACGGTCCGTTCCACAAACGGATTGGTCGTGCCGTATTTCATTAACAAGAGCGGATTGGCCGCTTCCTTGAGTTTGGCGAACATCTGCGGAATCGCTTTGGTCAACTTCTCTTCGTAGACCTGTTTGCGGAAGAACTCTTTCTCCTTTTCGAACGATTTGGTGGTGTCGGCGGGAATGCGGCCGTCGCACTTCAACACGGCATAACCCTGTTTGGGAATTTCGAAGATCTCGCTGACCTCGTCCTTTTTCAGTTTGAAGGCAATCGTCTCGACCTGATCTTTCTTGTCATCGGAAACCCCATGACCAATTGGCGCGATCTTGCCGGCTACAGAAGCCAATCCCGGAATGGCTTGGCCACGCGCAATGGTATCAAATGTTGCCTCGCTCTTACGCATTTCGTCCCAGTGCTTCATGGCTTCTCGGAACGGGTTGAAGTCCGGCGCGTTGGGCCAAATGACAATCCGGCATTGCACTTTTTCGCCGTACATGGCGTCAAACGCCCGCTTCATCTCCGCTTCTTCAACTTTGATGTCGAGTCCGCTCAGCCGGGTCATCATCAAACGCGGCCGGATAACGTCTTCCTTCCATTCAAAGAGCGTTTTGTTGTACTGCTTCAGGAATTGCTTGACGAACGTCGGGCGGTCCATTTGCAATTGCAACAAATCTGTGTCCAGCGTCGCCTCGACCTCTTCGTTGGTCACGGTAATGTTCTTTTGCTTGCAGGCATGGTCGATGATCTTTCGGTTAACCAGATTATCCAGCTTGGCATAGCCGTGCCGGGCGATCAGGAATTCGCCCAAGTCTTCGCGGGTGATCGGGACGTTGCCGTGGATGTAAGCGACCACGCGCTGGGAATAATCGGATTGCGGGCCGGACGCCGCGGCCGGAATCACGGGGTTGGCGGGCGGCTCGGCAAACACGGCCGCCGGGTGGGCCTGCCAGGCGCCGAGCGCGAAGCCGATGGTTCCCATTCCGGCCAGAGCGAGCGAAGCTTTCCATCGCCGCGAGCGAATGCCAAACATGTGCGAATCCCCTCCTGGGTCATGAATCACGGGTCGCCGTATAGCCAGCGATGAGAACGGATTCAAGCGGAAGTGTCGCCGGACAAGCAAGTTCGAATTGCCGTTGACCCGTATTGCCCGCCACGCTATTCCCTTCCCCCTGTCTCAAATTCCGGGGGAGTTTGCATGCGGCGTTGGGTGCTGCTGGCGGCGATGCTGGCGGTGGGCGGATGCATGACGCCGCGCGGCCGTGAGTCGCCGCTTCTGGCGCGCGGCAGCCCGTTTGACACCGACAATCAAATCGAAGTCCTTACCGACAATCCGGGCGGCGACGCCTACGGACTTCTCTTCGAGAAGATCCTCGACGTGGTGGACGACGATTTCGACATCGCTTACGCCAACCGCTACGACGGTCGAAT
>JBGQCZ010000593.1:0-4045 GCA_041495645.1 Gemmataceae bacterium
AGCGCCACGCGGAACCCGGCGGCGGCGGCATGCCCGCCATGGCTGATCAAATCATTCGCACACGCATGCAAGGCTTCGTGTAAGGAGAAGCCGGGAATAGACCGGCCCGAGCCAGGCGCTGGGTCGCCGCGCGACGCGATCAAGAGCGTCGGCTTGCCGAACTGCTCCGCCAACCGGCCCGCGACGATGCCGATCACTCCGGCATGCCATTCATCGCTGGCCAACACGATCGCCGGAAGATTCGCGAAAGCTGGTTTCTCCAGCATCTCGCGGGCCTGGGCCGCGATTCGGCGCTCCAACGCCTGGCGTTCGCGGTTTTGCCCATCGAGATAGAGCGCCAGGTCGCGCGCCTTGGCCACATTGGTCGTGGTCAGAAGTTCAACGACCAGTCGAGCACACCCGAGACGACCAGCGGCGTTCAACCGCGGCGCTAGCTTGAACGCGACATCTTCGGCCTTGACTGCCTTTCCGGGCGCTAAGCCAGCCGATTCCACCAGCGCTTTCACGCCGACGGTCGGCGATGCTTGAATCCGCGCCAAGCCGTGCTTTACGAAGATACGATTTTCATCGTGAAGGGGCACCACGTCGGCGATCAATCCGAGCGACGCCAAGGCGACCGCGTCGAGCAGATATTCGCGCAGTTGCGGCGATACCTTTTCACTTCCGGTAACGCGTTGGGCCAGCGTCCATGCCAACTTGAAGGCGACGCCGGCGCCCGATAATCCGCCGAACGGATAGTCACCGCCGGGCAAGCGCGGATGCACGAGCACATCGGCTCGCGGCAGTTCCTCGCGGAATTCATGATGATCGGTGATGATCAGTTCGAGACCCAGCCGCCGGGCCTCATCGGCTTCCTCGACGGCGGTGATTCCGCAATCCACCGTCACGACGACTTGCGTGCCATTCTGCGCAAACTGACGCAACGGTTCGACGCGCAGCCCGTAGCCGTCTTCCAACCGGTGCGGTAAGTGGAATTCGACCGGCACCTGCAGAATTTGAAAAAACTGCCAGAGAATCGCGGTGCCGGTCACGCCATCGGTGTCGTAGTCGCCGTAGATGCAGACCTTTTTCTTGTTCTTGACGGCGTCGAAGAGCCGGTCGGCCGCGGCGGAAACGCCGGGAAGGCGTTCGGGCGCGTGCAACCCGGAAAGAGGTGAATCGAGAAAACGGCGGGCGTCGTCGCGATCGCTGAACCCGCGATTGAGCAGCAACTGGGCGGCAATCGGCGAAACCCGCAGCGCCCCCGCCAACCGCTCCACCGCGGCCGGATCGTGCGCCAACAATTGCCAAACTTTGGCGACGTGAGCCAACCTAAGCTCCCGGTGTAATCGAAACGCGGCTACCCCCGCGAAGGAATCTAATCGTGCAATTTTTTTCCCGACTCAGCGGCCCGTAGTCGTTCCAAGAATGCGACGGGATCGATGATTGTCAGCCTCGGGTAGGCGGCATGGAAGGACTCGTCGTCCATCAAATCGAGCAAGTCCTTATCGCGGCTGACGAGACTACTCGCACCTGCCGCCAACGCCAGATTGACATATGGTTCGTCGTCTGGATCGCGCGGATACACGAACACGCGCGGAACGTCGGTCACAATGGCGGCGACCGTCACGACTTTGTTCAAGAATGCCTCTACACGTTCGTTCGTCAGTGTTGCAAAACGCGCCTGGAGTTTTGGGCGAGTCGTGACATCTCGCACTTCGGCCAGGACAAAGGGACTGACGCAAAGAGTGATTTGACCCTTTTCAACTCGTTCAAAACAGGCGAAGGCCAGTCCTCGATCGTTGACAATTGCCTGAAGGAAAACCATGCAGTCGAAAACGGCCCGATCGATCATTTGCCGTTCCCCGGCCGGCTTTTTCGCTCGACCCGAGCCGTGGCCAACTCGTCGGCCAGGATGGCATCGATCTGCGAGTCGGTCATTCCGCTTCGCCGAACTTCCTCGTGTATCGGCGCCAAGATTTCTCGAAACGTCTCTTGGCTTGTAGCCAGTCGTGCCTCCACGGCTTCAAGTACGAGCGTGGATACATCCTTGCCAGTGGCGGTCGCCTGGGCTCTCAGGCGTTCTTCAGTGGGAGGCGGGAGCGTGATCGTAATCGTCATGTGTCACGTGATTGAGTAACCGAGGGTCTTCGAGACATTGTAAAGATTATCACGACTCGCGCGCGAATGGAACAAGCCAGTCGCGGCGATTCCCAGCTCGAATCCGGCGTTCTTTGATCTAACCCATCCCCCCCCGTTTGCCCCGGATGATGCGCTTCCCCCAATTCCCTGGCATTTGCGTCTCTTCCCGTGCATTCCGCAAGTCCGCCCTTTGCCCAGTCCGATACCATCTTTGGACAGAAGCTGAGAATTGGACCGCTTACTCCACGGATGGGAAGGGCGGTTCGAAAAGGAAGGATTCCATGTTTACAATGACCCGCCAACGCGCTTGGTTGAGCGCCGGGGCCATGCTCCTTGCGGGGCTGACCGGTTGCCAGCACACGCATCATAATAAATGCTCGACCTGCGACGCCAAATCCTCGTGCGCCGCGAGCACTCCCGCGTCGAAACCGAAAGTCGAAATGAAGTCGCCGACCGACGTCGCCAACCTGCCTGGCAAAGCGACCGCTGCCCCCGCAGCTTCGCCGCTGCCGATCAACAATATCCCGCCAGTCAGCAACGAGCGCTACCTGTCGCCCGAGCGGCCGCAAATCGCGCCGGCCATATTGCCGACTCCGCCGGTCGTGATCGCCGAAAAGCCGAAGCCCGAACTTACCCCGCCCGTCACTCCGGCCGCGACCAACGATGCCCCGGCCACGACGGTCATTCCGCCGGTCGGGAAAGACTTCGCGCCCCGCCGCAGCTTTGCCGACATCACCGCCAAGCCCGAGTTCGGCCACGCCTCGGATTATTCCTGGCTCACCGGCGAACTCTCGCACATTCCGTCGAAGAATCAGTGGCGGTTGCGCTTCGCGTCGATTGACGACGAAGACAAATACGGCGGCAGCGTCACTCTCGACGCCAGCCTCGAGTTGCGCGGTTTTCTCTCCGGGCAGCTCGTTCGCGTCGAAGGCGAAGTGATCGACAAGGATTCGCGCGACATCGCGCCGAAATACCGGGTCAAAATCATTGCTCCGGTCAAGAAGTAAGCCGACCAATTCGTTTACGTTTCGCGCTCGCGCCAAGATTCGATCGCTCGAACTTGAATGCGAGCGCGAAACGTAAACAGTTCAATTCCAGATCCTCAAGTTCCGGCTAACATCGACAGAACGCTCCCCGTTTCACAAAATGGGGAGAGATGAAAATCCTCCACACCGCGGATTGGCACCTGGGCGATCGCCTCGGGCGGATCGACCGCACCGACGATCTGCGCCGTGGCGTCGAGCGCATCGCCGAATACTGCCGCACTGAAGCCATCGACGTCTTGTTGGTGGCCGGCGACATCTTTAGCGAATCGGCCCGCTCCGACGGCTTGCGCGAAGCCATCGCCCATCTGCAAGAGACCTTCACCAAATTCCTGCGCGAACGCGGCACCATCGTCGCCATCACCGGCAACCACGACAACGAGAGCTTTTGCCAGACTCTTTGGCACACCATGAATCTGGCCGCGCCGGCTGATGACAACAGCAAACCTGCTTCGCTCGGCCGTCTCCACCTTGCCACGGGTCCGGCCTTCCTCCGCCTTCCCGATCGGCACGCCGGATTCGACGTGCAGTTTGTCTTGATGCCGTTTCCCACGCCGCGTCACTATCTGCACGACGAACCGGCTCAGAAATACGCCAGCCTCGATGAGAAGAATCGACACCTGAGTGCGGCCTTCGCTCGAAAACTGAAGGCAATGACCGCCGATCCGAATTTTCGCGCCGATCAGCCCAGTGTGCTGTCCGCGCATCTCACCGTCATGGGCCGTGGTGAACGACCGATGCTCTTCCGCCTGTTGCAGGAGGCAGACATCATGCTGCCCGACACGGAGATTCCGCCGCAGTTTTCCTACGTAGCGTTAGGGCACATTCACAAACCGCACGCCGTTGCCGGCAAATCGCACGTGCGCTATTGCGGCAGCATC
>JBGQCZ010000594.1:0-4041 GCA_041495645.1 Gemmataceae bacterium
GGCAAAACCACCATGATTCGCACGTTGCTCGGGCTGATTCCCGTCGATAAGGGCCAGGGCTCGATCCTGGATTTGGACTTTCGCAGCCGCCAGCTCGATATCCGGCGAATGGTCGGGTTTGCCCCCGAGGACGAGTGTCTTTTTCCGAGCGTGGTCGGCATCGAATTCGTCGGCTTCGCGGGAGAGCTGGTCGGCATGAAGTCCAAGGACGCGATGCAACGCGCCCATGAGGTCTTGGATTATGTCGGGCTGGGCGAGGCCCGCTACCGCCGCGTGGAGACCTATTCGACTGGCATGAAACAGCGGCTCAAGCTCGCATCCGCAATAGTTCACGATCCCAAATTGCTGATTTTGGACGAGCCGACCAACGGCATGGACCCGGCCGGGCGCGAGGACCTTCTCGAACTGTCGCGCGATCTCGCGCACAACAAGGGTATGAGCCTGCTCTTTTCGAGCCATTTGCTGCCCGACGTGGAAGCGGTTTGCGATCACGTGGTGGTGCTGGGCGCCGGCAAGCTGTTGGCTGAGGGCAAGATTCAGGAACTCAAGCAAATTCACAACCAGTGCTTTGAGGTCCGTCTCAAGGGCGAACAGGCGCTGTTCGCACAGCGCGTGACGGCGCTCGGCTGCCGGACTAGCGTGCGCGACGACGTTCTTCTGGTTGAAATTCCGCACGGGCAATCGCAACAGATGCTCTGGAAGGCGGCCGAGGAGCAGAAGCAGCAAATCCGTTACTTGCGGCCCCAACGCAGCACGCTCGAAGAGGTCTTCCTGAAAGCCGTGGAGCAACCGTAATGCCCATTTTCGATCAAGGCTATCAGCACTGGACGGGCGAACTCACGAGCCATGCCTGGCGCTGGCTGGCCATCACCCGGCACGGCGTGCGCGTGGGCATGAAGAATCGCCTGCTGCGCCTGGTGCTAATGCTGGCCTGGTTGCCGGCCGTGGGCTTGGGATTCATGCTCTGCGTCTGGGGCTTGCACGAACAAAAATCCCCGCTGGTCACGCCGATCTTGGCGTTCCTGAGTTTCATCCCCAAGGAAATCGTGGCCGACCCGATCCAATACCGGGTCGAAATGTGGACGCTGGCTTA
Organism: Gemmataceae bacterium; assembly: GCA_041495645.1. GTDB lineage: Bacteria > Planctomycetota > Planctomycetia > Gemmatales > Gemmataceae > JBGQCZ01. The sequence continues at coordinate 1,094 of JBGQCZ010000594.1, forward strand.
CGACTTCTTCCTGCTCACGGAACTGCGCTTTTCGATGCTCCTCATTTTGCTCGTCGGGCCGAGCCTTATCAGCCAGGACCTTCGCTTCAACGCGTTGCCGCTGTACTTCTCGCGGCCGCTTCGCCGCATCGACTATTTCGTCGGCAAGCTCGGCGTGGTCGCCTGGTTTCTCGGCATGGTGCTGATCGTGCCGTCGCTGATCGCTTACATTCTTGGGCTGGTCTTCAGCCTCGATCTGACCATCATCACGGACACGTTCCGGCTTCTCCTGTCCTGCATCGGTTATGGCCTGGTGATGACGCTTTCCGCGGGCATTCTGATCCTGGCTCTCTCGTCGCTATCGCGGAATTCGCGCTATGTCGCGCTCTTCTGGCTGGCGATTTGGATCGTCGGCGGCATCGTGGGCACCGTGATGGAAAACGTCAACAAAGCCCACCGGCAGATGTCGCATTATCGGCAAATGTCCCAAGTGCGCTACGTTGGTCGGCCGCAGCCCGGCGCGGCGCCCCAGACGCTTCAGGAACAGCAGGCGGCGCAGAAAGCCCAGCAGCTTGAAATGCAACGCATCACTCAGGAATTTCATCAACAGGAACTCGATCTCGCCAAGACGGATTGGCGGCCGATGTTCTCCTACACCGCAAACTTGGCGCGCGTCGGCCAGGAAATGCTGGGCACCGACGCGAGCTGGAAAAAGCTCAGTCTGACTCGGCCGCCGCAGGAACGGGAGCGATATCTGCTCGAAAACATGGGCTCGCAGTATCCCTGGTATTGGTCGGCCGGCGTGCTGGCCGTTCTCTTTGGACTTTCCGTATGCATTCTGAACTTCCGCGTGAAGTCGCTGGACCGCCTGCGGTGAAACCGATCGTGGAGTTCCACGAGGTTTCCAAGTGGTACGGCAACGTCATTGGCATCAATAAGTTGTCAATCCGCGTGCCCGCGGGCGTCACGGGTCTGCTCGGCCCGAACGGCGCCGGCAAGTCGACGCTGCTGCAATTGGCAACCGGCCAGCTCTATCCGAGCCAGGGCAAAGTTCGCGTCTTGGGTCAACCGGTTTGGAACAATCCGTCGTTGAATCGATTCATCGGCCTCTGTCCGGAGCAGGATGCCTTTTACGAATGGATGACCGGCTGGGACTTTGTTTACACGTCCGCGCGCCTGAGCGGCTTTGGCCGCGGCGAAGCCCGCGATGCCGCCGCGCGAACGCTCGAAGCCGTCGGCATGACCAAAGCCAAGGACCGCGCCGTGCGCGGCTACTCGAAGGGCATGCGCCAACGCACGAAACTTGCTCAGGCATTTGTCCACAATCCGGATGTATTGTTCCTCGACGAGCCCATGACCGGCACCGACCCGGTCGCTCGCCGCGATTTGATGGACATCATTCAGCGCCTCGGCAGCGAGGGAAAGAGCGTCCTGGTCTCCAGCCACGTGCTGCACGAAGTGCAATCGCTCACGCCGAACATCATTCTGCTGAACCGCGGCCGGCTCGTGGCCGAAGGGCATATCCGCCATATTCGCGACCTGATCGACAAACACCCGCACCATATCGTGTTGATCTGCGACGAATATCGCAAGCTGGCGGGCCGCGTGCTCGCGTGGGAAGACGTGGAAGGCGTTCGCGTGCTGGCTCGCGACAAGGGCGTGATGGTGGAGACCCGTTCCCCCGACGCTTTCTACAGCCGGTTGCCGCAATTGTCGCTGGAAGACGGAACGGCAATCAAGGAAGTCTATTCCGACGACGACAATCTCGAAGCCGTGTTCAAGTATCTGGTGAACAAATGAAATCGACGGCAACCGTTGACACGTTTGAACGAACCGGTCCGTCGGGCGGCTTTGGCCTGACCGTGCTGTGGACCCTGTATGTACTGACCTTTCGTCAACACATGCACGGCCGGCGGTGGATGGTGGTGGCGGCTTTGTTTCTCTTGCCGGCGGGATTGGCCATCCTCATTCGCGCCACGGCGTCGGAAGCGCCGAGCATCGTGCTGGAGTTCATGCTGGCGTTCATGTTCATTCCGCAAGCCCTGCTGCCACTCGTGGCGTTGGTCTACGCCTCCGGCATCATTCAGGACGAGCAGGAAGAACAAACGCTGACTTACCTGCTGATTCGGCCAATTCCCAAATGGGCGATTTATGCCGCGAAGTTGCTGGCCACGTTGACGACCACGGTCCTTTTGACGACGGTTTTCACGGTCTTGACGTACGCGGCGATTTACATTGGCTCGGACGCGCGCGCGGCCGAAATTGCACCGCGCTGCTTTAGGGCAGCCGGTATCCATAGTCTGGCGGTCGTTTGCTACTGCTGCATTTTCGGATTGATAAGCCTGCTCACGAAACGAACGCTGATCGTGGGCATCCTCTACGTGGCGATCTTCGAGGGACTGGTGGCAAACCTGCCGTTCGGAATACGCTTGATCACCGTGATTTACTACTCACGCCTGCTCGCGTTTCGCAGCATGGACTTCGTCATGGAAATGCGGCAGAAGATCAACATTGCTGCGGATGCATGGCAATACGACCTCAATACCGATCCGGACCTCCTAGATCACCCCACGCTCCGGAGCTGCTTAATCGTCCTTCTGGCCGCCAGCCTGCTGTGCACGATCGTCGCGGCCTTTCTCTGCTCGCGCCGGGAATTTCATGTGAAAACCCCGGAAGGAAATTGAAATCGTTTGGCTCCGACGACGCTCACAAGTTTTTGAGGGATTTTGTCCCCTCGCGCTCCCTTCATTTTATGTGCGTGCCCGTCTTTGTGGGCAACAACGGCATGTTGAGGGAGGCAAAATCGCTCAACGCCGAGAACTTTTGATGTTGTGTACTGGAGTACAGTATCCTACAATGCGAGTGGCCTCGAGGGGGGAGAGGCATTTCTTGGGCCGTTGAACCACCCACCCCCTCCTCGGTTCTTTGACATCTTGACTTAGTACCGCGACGAAGAGCGCACGGGGGCC
>JBGQCZ010000595.1:0-4040 GCA_041495645.1 Gemmataceae bacterium
CGGAAGTGCTGACTTCGGACGGCAACTTCATTGCCCCCGAAGCGCTCATGATGGACACGTATTGCATGAAGTGTCATCAGGACATTTACAACGATCACCTGCACTCGGCCCACAAGTTCAGTTCGTTCAGCAATCCGGCCTACTTGTTCAGCGTGCGCGAGACGCGCAAGGTGGGCCTGGAACGCGACGAGCATGTGAAAGCGTCGCGCTGGTGCGCCGGCTGTCATGATCCGGTCCCATTCTTCGGCGGTGTTTTCGAGGATCCGACACAGGATCCGAAGTTCGACCCGAAGCGCGACGCGCTTCGGCTGGATCGCTATCGCGAAGTCGAAGACGTGATCGCCGGACGCAAGCACCCGGCCGATTCGCCCATTTCCTCGGCAGGGATTACATGCGTCGCTTGTCACGGCATCACGCACATCAATAGCCCGATCGGCAATGCGGCCTACACCATCGAGGAGCCGCAACACTACCCGTTCGCGTTCAGCAAGAACCGGACGCTCCAGTGGGTGAACAATCAATTGATCAAGTCGGAGCCGAGTTTCCACAAGAAGACGTTCCTGAAGCCGTTCCACAAGACGGCGGAATTCTGCGCGACCTGTCATAAGGTGGCGCTGCCGATTGAATTGAACTATTACAAGGAATTCCTTCGCGGGCAAAATCACTACGACAGCTACCTCTTGAGCGGGGTTTCGGGCGTCGGAGTTCGTTCGTTCTACTATCCGCCGCAAGCGAAGAAGAACTGCGCCGAGTGCCACATGCCGACGCGCGAGAGCGGCGATTTCGGCTCGCGCGAGTTCGACCAGGACGGCAAACTGAAAGGCCATGATCATCGCTTTGCGGGAGGCAATACGGGACTGTTTGACCTCCTGAAACGCGACCCGAAATACGAATCGCTCGTTCCCGGTTTCGAGAAGACGATCCAAGCACAAACCGATTTCCTGCGCGGGACCGACCCCGACGGCAAAGACAAGAAGATCCGCATCGATCTGTTCGGCGTGAAGGAAGGGGTGGGCATCGACGGCAAGTTGACCGTACTGCGGCCGGAACTGCCGGCGCTAAAACCCGGCAAATCTTATGTGGTCGAGGTGGTCGTTCGCACGCTCAACATCGGCCATCCATTTTCTCAGGGCACGGTCGATTCCAACGAGATTTGGATCGATTTCGAGGCCAAGAGCGGCGGGCGGACGATTGCCCGCAACGGAGCCACTGCCAAGGCCGACGATTCCGGGGAAGTGGATCGCTGGGCCCACTTCATCAACGTGCTCATGCTCGATCGCAAGGGCCAGCGGATCAATCGGCGCAATCCGCAGGACATCTTCACACCCCTCTACGACAAGCAGATTCCGCCGGGAGCAGCGGCCGCGGCCCACTATCAGCTCGACGTGCCGCCCGACGCCGCCGGAACCATCGAACTCGAAGCCCGCGTCCGCTATCGAAAGTTCGATCAGGAATACATGGACCTGGTTCACAAACCAAACCCGACGCCAAAGCTGCCGATTGTGGACATTTGCCGGGATTCGGTCACGCTCCCCGTCGAAGGGATGGCCGATGCCAAAGCCGTGCCGAAGCAGCAATCGCCGATCAAACCGGCATGGCAACGATGGAATGATTACGGCATCGGCTGTTACCTCGAAGGCGGGGCGGCCCCCACCGGACTGAGCCAAAAGCGCGGCGAGATGAAGCAGGCATTGGCTGCGTTTCAGCATTTGATCGCAACGGGTGAAAAGGACGCGCTGGCGCACGGCTATTTGAACGCTGCTCGCGTGTTGATCGACGACACCGGCCGATTGAACGAGGCCGCTCAGATGCTCAACAAGGCCGAAGACAACGGCGCGCCGTGGTGGACCGTGGCCTGGTTCAAAGCAATCGTGGCGACCCAGAATGTCACCAGGAAGGGGCAGTTGGAAGCGGCCATCAGCCTGCTGGAGAAGATTCTGTCGCCCACGAACCAACCGGCGAATCGCGGCTTCGATTTCCGCCGCGATTACATTGTCCTGGCCCGCCTCGGCAATGTGCTGTTCAAGCTCAGCCAGTTGGAACAGGAAGACCCGAGCATTGAGGAAGCGCATCTGCGTCGAGCGATCGACGCGTATGAACGCGCGCTGGCGGTTGATCCCGAAGACGTGGATTCCCATTATGGGTTGTACCAGTGTTACGACAGGCTGGCTCGCAATCTGCCTCCGCGAGCTGGTGCTAAGCCGGTGGCCGTGCCCGAGGCCGAAGATCTGCAGCGGCTCGGAACGGACTTGGCGAATCCTTCAGGCCGCCGCGAAGCCACTTGGACCCTGATGCGAGACGTTCCAGCGTTTCTCGACCGGCCGAAGGTGCAAGGCAACAGGCCCGTGAAGTTCATCCTGAAGCTGCCGACCATTCGCGTGTTGATTCCACAGTTGAGCCAGGCGTTTCACGCGGAACCGGACGAGCAGACGCGACAAGCGCTCGCACATGTTCTGGCGCTGCTGCATAATGAGTCGAACCTGATATACAAATTGGACGACAACGCTCGTTCGAACGCCACGACGACCTACCGCCGTCGCAACCCGGCCGCCAACCATGCGGCCGAAGCCATCGTGATTTACCCAACAACCAAAGCCCAGGTCGAAGCTATCCTGCGCAAGAGTGCGGGCGGAGTCGGCGGGCAATGATTGGATGACAAGGATCAATCTCTCATGAGCAAGACAGTTTTGATTGTCGCGCTTGCGGTAATCGCCTTCGTCGGGATCGGCGTTGCGGTTTATCGCTCCACGCACATGGATCAAAGACCCGAAACAACCGGACCGACAATCCCAAGGGCCGGCGACCGCGAAACCCAGCCGGTGCCCAAAGTCGTCTTCACCGACATCACGGAAAAGGCCGGCATCCGCTTCAAGCACACGAACGGCGCGACGGGCAAAAAACTCCTCCCGGAAACGATGGGCTCGGGAGTGGCTTTTCTGGATTTCGACAACGATGGGCATCAGGATTTGCTGTTCGTCAACAGCCGTCCCTGGCCGGGAGACGCCGCCAAGGTCCCGACTATGGCCCTCTATCGAAACAAGGGCGACGGGACTTTTGAAGACGTGACCGTCGCCATGGGGCTCGACATTCCGCTCTATGGGCAAGGTGTGTGCGTGGGCGACTACGACAACGACGGCTGGCCCGACATTTTCATCACGGCGATCGGCGGCAATCGCTTATTCCACAACGAAGGGGGCAAGCGCTTCAGGGATGTGACCGAGGCCGCCGGCCTGGGCGGACCAGTCTGGCCGCCCCAGTCCCTCACCGCCCAAGCCTTTTTGAAGCAGAACACACCAATCCCCTGGCCCTCGTCCGCCACCTTTCTCGATTTCGACGGCGACGGGAAGCTCGACCTGTTCGTTTGCCAGTACGTTACCTGGTCGCCAGCCATCGATCTCGGCATCGACTTCAAGCTCGAAGGAGTGGGCCGCGCTTATGGCCGGCCGACCTCGTTCGATGGCAGCCAGTGCATTCTGTATCGGAACGTGGACGGTAAGCGGTTCGAGGATGTGTCGGCTCAGGCCGGCATTCGCGTGCAGGAAGCGGACGGAACCCTGCCCGACGCCCGCAAACGCGACCTGGCCAAAGCGCTCGGTGTCATCGTTTGCGATCCGGACGAAGATGGTTGGCCGGACATAGTCGTTGCCAACGACACCGTGCGAAACTTCTTCTTTCACAACGTCGAGGGGCCGAATGGAACGCGTCGCTATGAGGAAAAGGGGCTGAAGATCGGATTGGGATTGGCCGAAGGCGGCCCTCGCGGCGGCATGGGCATTGATTGGGGAGAAGTGCTGTCCGGCACCAACGTCATTGTCATCGCCAACTTTGCCAACGAGCCCAGTTCTTTTTTGTGTCAGGATCGGTCCAAACGCCTTTCGTTCGCCGATCAGGCCATCGGCTTCGGCCTGGCGGGCCCCTCGCTCGGACCGCTGAAGTTCGGCACGTTTTTCATCGACGTCGATCTGGATGGCCGGCTCGATTTGATTTCCAACAACGGCCATCTCGAACCCGAGATCTCCAAGGTCCAGGCCGGCCTGCGC
>JBGQCZ010000596.1:0-4035 GCA_041495645.1 Gemmataceae bacterium
AGCATTCTGGATGAGAAAAAGCCGGTGCTGCGCGCGGTCTGGCCATTCCCGGACCCGGACATCGACGAAAAGAAGATGCGCGACCTGCTGGGCCGCTTTGGCCTGTCGGGCGACATTGTGAACCAGCCGGTAAGCGAACTGAGCGGCGGCGAGCGCAGCCGGGCCTGTCTCGCTCGCCTGGTAGCATCCGGCGTGAACGTGTTAGTTCTCGACGAACCGACGAATCACCTCGACGTATGGGCGAGCGAATCGCTCGAAGACGCGCTGCGCGAGTATGAAGGCACGGTCGTCGTGGTCAGCCACGACCGGTATTTTCTGAATCGGGCGGTCGATATGCTCATCGTCCTTGATGGGCAGCGCTTACAGGTGATTCATGGCAACTACGACACGTACGAAATGATGCGCGCCGCGCAGACAGCCGGCGATCGCCAAAAAACGGCCAAGACCAAGGACGAAGTCCAACCGTCACGCGCGCCGGCTGCCGCGAAACCGGCGAAACGAAAGCGGAAGTTTCCATTTCGCAAAGTGCCGGAACTCGAAGCCGAGATCGCCTCGACCGAGTCGCGCGTCAAGCAAATGGAGGAGTCGCTCGCCACGGCGGAGTTGTATCGCGACGCCAGCAAGTTCCGGGAAGTCATGCAGGCGTTCGACGATGGCAAAGCGAAACTCCAGCAACTGTACGAGCATTGGGAAGAGGCCGTGGAACTCAACTCACGGTGATCGCCATGTCGCCGTTCATCGAATCCGTGAATCGCCTCGCCGCCGCCAGTTCGTCGCCGCTGGAAGCGCTGCACGACGAGCTAATTTTGGTGGTTGACGCGCTTGAATACAGCAGTGCCAAGGACCGGGATGAGGCATTGCGGATTCTGTCCAAGACCATTGCCGAGGCTGATTTGCCGAGGGCGTCGCTGGTCGCGCTGGGCTGCGGGGCAATCGTCGAACAAGGCGGCGAACCGAACTTGGCCATCGACGCGATCCTCGCCCGATTGCCGAAATCACTGGCGCAGGCCAAGGCCTATCGCGACGTCTGCAAAGCCGCCGAAGCCCAAACCGCCGAGCGCCATGGCGGGGAACCGCCGAAGTTCTTCTTTCACGGAGCGCAAGAGAACGCCAACGAATCAACCGACCTGTCACTGATTTGGGACTCGCTCGATTCGCTCGCGCGCGGGGCAAATGCCATGCTCGCACGCTCGGTCGAAGCGCGCAAGCGGGCAAAAGCGATCCCGGAGATTCGCAATTTGGCCTGGGAATTGGCCGAGGACCACGAGCAAGCCGGGTATTTGGCCGAACTGCTTGAAGTCCTGGACGATGAAGTGTTGTTGGTTCTGCATCCGGAACTGATGCTGGGCTACTGGGTCCGCATTCGCGGCGTGGCCGACAATTTCCAGTTGCACACGCTGTTGGCTGATGTGGTGATCGGCGATCCGTTTGCCGGCTGGATTCCCGGTGTGCGGCCGAACTCGCGCGTGGCGGCGGCCGCCCGCGACCGGCCGCCGGTTCCCGATACGTTGGCCGAAGCTCGGTTCAATCTCTTCGGTTGGCGCGGTTTGCAAGCCGATGGCACGCTTCCCACGGGCATGGACGGCAGCGATCACTGGATTTGGGGCGAGGGCATTCCCGCCGACATCGAGCCGTTTCAGGGCGCACGCGTCGTATTGCTAGGTCCACCGCCATACGCGCGGACCTGGAACCCGGAGCGACGCTTCGAAGGAATGCAGGCCGAAGTCGAAGTGATGGAAAAGCTAACCCGTGACGGAGTTCGCGATCGATTGGCCCGCATCGCCGCCTCAGAACACTGACGCCATCAGCAGCCGGGCAACCCACAGCAACCCGGAACGCTCGGCCGGCTTGTAAACGCCGCGTTTCACAATCGCATCCAACTTCTCGCACGTCGACTGAACCAGCTTTTGGTGCGATTCCGACAAGTTGAAAGCGAGCGGCTTCGCCAACACGCGCGTGAGCAGCAAGTGAATCGTCTTCACTTCATCGAGATCGGGCGGCAAACCGTCCTTAACCCAAACCGGCGGCGTGTCGGTGTCGGCGAGCTTCGCGGTCAAATCGAAAATCCAGTTGCTGATCCGCCAGAGTTTCGGGTAGTCGATCCGTTCGGGCGTATCGCGCGTGGTGTGGTAATCCGGGTGTTGTCCCGTGCTGAAGAACAAGAAGGGAACCTTGCGGTCGCGGAAGGGGCCATAGTCGCTGCGGGTGCCGATCATATCAGCGCCGACTCGCCCGGCTTTGAGACCCTCTTTCGGCGGATTGTCCTCAACTAGTTTGCGTAGCTCTTGCGAACTCTCGCTGCCGAGGGCGAACACGAACTCATCCATGACGTTGCCCATCGACCGGCCGATCATGTCGGCGGTCAGGAAGGCCTTCAGGTTTTTGATCGGCAGCGGAGAATGCGAGGCGAAATGCGTCGAACCGAGCAGCCCGGTTTCTTCCTGGTCGAACGCGACAAACACGATCGTGCGACGCGGTTTGGCCTTCTGAAGTGCGAAGCGCTCGGCCACTTCCATGACCATGGCACAGCCGCTGGCATTGTCATCGGCGCCGGGATAAATCTTGGCGCCGTTCTTGCCCAAATGGTCGAGATGGCAGCTGAGCAGAATCCATTCGTCCTGCAGTTTCGGATCGCTGCCGGCGATCATGCAGCCGACGTTTTTGCCGACGAAGCTATCCGCCTTGTTGCGCCCTTCGGCGAGCAGCCAGGGAATCGGTTGGACGTACGAATCGCCGAATGCCGGCTTCAGTTCGAGTTTCTCAAAGGCTTCGGCGATGTGAGTCGCGGCTCGCGCCGCTCCCGCTCCGCGGCGACCGAGAAACTCCGCCGACGCCAGCCGGTACACGTGCGCCTTCAACTCGTCCTCGCGAATTTCCTCGGATAGCTCTTGTTCGGCCTTTTCGAACGGAAACGGCTCGGCGCTCAGCGCTAGAGACAAAGTCAGGATCGGCAGCATGCAGATGCTCCTGGACGAATCGTTCGCCAAGCGAATGCTACCCGATTCGTCGCCGCGTGGCAAACGCGCTTGTGGTGCAGGCGTCCCGCCTGCACTGTGCAGCCGAGACGGCTGCACCACAAACTGAGCCACCGCCGCGCTTGGCGGACCGGTCTTTCGACGTAGCATGATTTCAGCAGGCTCGCGCGACTTGCACCCGCTGCCGGGACTCCCTAAACTGGCGCATCTCCCGGATTTCAGGACCGCGACATGGCGACTTTGAGAACGCCGCTCTACGACTGGCATGTCGCCCACAAGGCCAAGATGGTCGAGTTCGGCGGCTGGGACATGCCGGTGCAATACACCGGAATTATCGATGAACACGCAGTGGTTCGCACGTCGGCGGGTCTGTTCGACATTTCGCACATGGGCCGGCTGTCGTTCGGCGGACCGGACTCCATGGCGCTCATCGACTTCGTCTGCACGAATAGCGCCGCAAGCATGAAGGACTATCAGGTCCGCTACAATCTGGTATGCAACGAAACGGGCGGCATCCGCGACGACGTGCTGGTTTATCGTTGGCCTTATGGTTGGGCGATGGTCGTCAACGCCTCGAATCGACTCAAGATCGTGGACTGGCTCAATCAGCAAAAGGGCGCGCATCGCGTGCAGATCATGGATCAGACGTTGGACACGTGCATGGTCGCCGTGCAGGGGCCGAAGGCGATCGAGATTTGTCAGGGATTGACGGATGCCGACGCGAGCCAGCTCAAGTACTACTACGCCGCTCCGACGCGCTACAAGGGGCGGGAATGCGTGATTAGCCGCACGGGCTACACGGGCGAAGACGGCATTGAAGTAATGGTTGGCAAGGCCGCGGCGGTCGAATTATGGGAAGACTTGATGAACCGCGGGGCCAAAACGTGCGGGCTGGGCGCGCGTGACACGTTACGTTTGGAAGCGGCCATGCCGCTCTACGGTCACGAACTCGGCGAGGAGATCGACCCGTTCCAAGCCGGGCTAAGTTGGGCGGTGAAACTGGACAAGGGCGAGTTCATTGGCCGAACGGCGTTGCAGGCGGCGAAGGAACAGGCGAAGG
>JBGQCZ010000597.1:0-4033 GCA_041495645.1 Gemmataceae bacterium
TACAGGTCTTAGTCAACGGCCAGCCACAGACGCAAAATGTCGGGCTCGTAGCACTGGGCGCGGGTAATGCTCCCGGGGGCCTGGGCGCGCTTCTCGATGCACAGGTCTGGCGGCAAAGGCTAAGCGGTGAGCCGCACTTTATTCAGAATGTGACAGATCTGCTCAACGGCACGCGCGGCGCGGGTAACGGCTTCACCTTTAACGTTCCGCAGGGGCAGGGCATTTATCCAATTCCCGACCGCAACTGGGTGCCGGTTCCGGTCTGGGACCGCACGCCCAACAAGAATCCTTTCCCGTGGCAGTACAAACAGGATCAGCAAGGCAATTATGTGGTAGAGCAGCCAGCGGGTGCCCCAAACGCAGCTGCGCCCACTTTTCCCCTATTGGATATGGCCGGCTACGATTTGCCACCGGAACCTTATTACACGGGAAAATTCAGATTTGTCGGCACTGTCCCGATCTTTGGCATGAACGCCTGGCACATACAGGCTGAAGACGGTCCGGGCACGCCGACCCCGCTCTATCCCGAGCGCGGCAATGTGCCGCAAGCCTTCCGGGACGCGCCCCAGCACATGTTTCTCACAAACATCGACGTTGAACTACGATTTCGAGCGTATCTGGTCTGGCGGTTTGCCGATGGCACGCGCTACACAATAGCCATGCGAGATTGGAACGTGGTGCTTCGCGCGACGGGACCGGGCGGCGGCCAGGGGCTGAATGCCATCGACAATCGCTCGGGAGTCTTCAGCCCCGATCAATACGTTCCTACCCACGACAATCCGGTCACGGACCGACCGACTTTCAACTATGCGCTGGAGAGCGAGCCTAATGGTCAACGACCGGCATCGACTAAGTTTTGAGCGACCGTATACGGCGTGGCTTATTCGCTGGATGAGCCTGACCGAGCAATGGAGAAGAGCATGCGATACTCATATCTGCTTGTGTTCGCGGTCGCGACCTTTTTGACTGGCGTTGCTTCGGCGCAGCCGGTTCCGAAGCCTGCTGACGACGCAAGTACAATTGGCGCCTATTTCAAACTGGAAGTCTTGGGTTGGCTCAGGATCTGGGAGCCACTAGACGCGGACCCAAAGACGTTGCAGGTCTACTCCAGAGGCACCGGCGTTGAACTTGGAGCGGATGGCGGCTTCAACCTGATTCGAGGCTTTGAGCTGTTTTTGGGCAGTGATCCCGAGTTTGTCAAGACGGCTAAGCAGTTTAACCGGAAGTGGGTGGTCGTCGAGGGCGACTTGGCCATTGTGCATGGCCCTGCGCAGCTCCTGTTTGGGACCGGGTTTGAGGACCTCGGCCGGACCGAGTATTCGCATCCGCGGCCACGATACGTTATCAAGGTTCGTCGACTCACTGCTGCCCCCGCGGGAGTGCCGAATGAGAAACGGGAACCGTACATCAAAATTGAGGTGCGGGGCGTGCTCGACACCCAAGGCAGGAACCCCGCGCTGGCGGACATGTCGGCGAATAAGGCGTCGCCGGGCACGGTCGTCCGGTCTGACCAATGCAACATTTGTTTGTTCCTCGGCAAAGACGACAAATGGTTGGCGCGCGCCAAAGAGCTGAACGGAAAGGCAGCCGTGGCGCGGGGTGAATTGATCGACGTAGGTCGCGATAGACCGAACGGGCGGCCCGTGGGCATCGTGCCTCTACCCTACTATCTTCTGAATGTTAGCGACCTTCAGCTGGCCCCGGGCAAGGAACAGAAGAAGGAGTAACGGAAAGAAAAATCACTGTCAGTCGGTGTCAGATCTGTTTTCCGGCCGCCCGAGGAAGGCCGGAAAACAGATTCCGACCGATGATTCGAAGACCATTGACGAAAACAACCACCCGCGCGTCTTCGTCCGCGGATATCCCGTCCTCAGTGCCAACAAGATTTATGTCATCGATTACCCAGGGATGCAGTTGGATCCCCTCGCCGGCGATCCTGACATCCGACTTTGCGCCGTGGCGAACGCGGATGGACATCGTGCAAGACGCGGCCACTGGAAAGTGGAAGCGGAACCCAGCCGCCGCTGCTGGTGAGAATGAGATCGTGCAAACCCACAAGGCAATTGGCATGTAATCGGAGGAGTACCATGAGATACGCTAGCACCGCACTGTTTCTTTTCACATCGGCTTCATGGTTGATTGTTTCGGCGCCGGCGCTGGCCGAACAGGGCGACGATACGCTACGGATGTACCTCTCCAAGTCCGAGGTCGTCGTGCTGGGGGAGTTCGCGTCCGAACCAACCGGAGCAAGTCTTGAGGCCGGGGTCGTCTAGGTCGTCTACTATCTTGCCGATTTCAAGATCGCCAAACTCATTAAGGGCAAGGAGCAAGGGAATCAAAGGGAGGGCGGAACGATCAAGGTCAATGTAGTCCGCGGGATGTACCCGGACGATCGGCCGCCGGAATTGAAGAAGGGCGGGAAGTGCATCCTGTTTCTGAAGAACACCCACGAGAGCGCGGACCTATGGTTCGCCGTCCAGCGGCCAAGCTCCCGGATGGCGTTGTCCCTAGCGCGGGTGGTCGCGGAAGCGGCGAAGAAAGAGCAAAAATAGGAGGCGTGCGCCAAGGGCGCTGACGCCGCAATCCTGACTCGCGAGACGCGTCGGGCGCTAGGGAACGCTTCGCCCTGACGCGGGCGACCTCTTTCGTCACGATTGTTGGCTTTCCCCGATCACTCGCGATCGAAACCGGCAAGATCCTGCTGCATTCGCTTGCGCACCAGGAATTCGTCGTCGTCGAGCCAGCGACGGACGGCGGGGCCGAGGACGAAATCGTCGGCGACCACGGCGCGAACCACGGCGTCGACCAGCCGCAACGGGCCGAGCGCGAAGTGGGAATTGGTTTCGCGGATGTCGTACGGCCCAGTGAGGTCGCGGAACATTTCCTCAATACGGCCCTGCGCCACGCGAATCGGTGCCTGGCCCAGAGCGGCGACGTAGGCGCACGCCAGTGGGCCATTGTCGCTGGCCGGCACGTCCGAATAAAGCAAGACCTGCCGGGCCGCGTCCAACACCAAGGCGGCCTGTTCGTCGCGATCGTTGTAAAGGCCTCCGATCAGGTGAAGCAGCGCGCGTAGTGCGGGCAGCCAGGTGTTCGGCTGAACCCGGCGCAACTGAGACAGCGGCTCGCCCTGCAGGATCCACTCGGAAGTCCGCAAGCGCAACGGTTCCAACTCCACTGCTTGGTCCAATCGTCGAACCGCTCGCAGGCATTGCCCGGGAAGTTCTTCTAGCCGATGCAAGTTTTCCGATCCACTCGGCCGGTTCGAATTGGTTGCTTGAAGGAGGCGTCCGGCCAGAACTGGGAAGCGGGCCGGCTCGGCCGCGAATTGAGTTTGCAAACGCCCGACGAGTTCGCGACCCGTTTCGGCCAAACTGAAGAGTGAGGCGATATTCAGCGCTTTGCCGATTAGCAACAAGCGGGACACGGGATCGTTGACGCGGTCCATCAATGTCCCGAAATGACGTAGCAATGGACCAGCAAACGATTCGCCGAGTCTAGGCGCTAACGCCAGAGCCGTGCCGAGCAGCTCGTCGGCTTTCGATCCGGCGTCACGGGAACTCAAGAGTCGGGCGACAGCGGGAGCGATTCGGTCCGGATTCTCAACTGTCTTGAGCCATTCCGACTGGAACGGCAGCGGCGCGGCCACGCGAAAGGCGTTGACCGGCTCGGTGGGTTCGAGAATGCGCGAATGCTGGCGGAGTGAATCGATGCGATAGCGGATCAGGAGCGGGCGATCGTCCGCCGCAGTCGGTGTGAATCGATTGAGGCGATCGAGCAAGTCGGCGGGGAGAGGTCCGTCTGCTGTTTTGCCGTCGAGGGCCATCGCAATCCGGGCGTCGAAAGCGCGGCCGAGAAATTCCAGGACCGGGTCTTCGAGGCGGGCAATGGAGTCGTGAGCAGGTCGCGACAAATGCCGGGCCGAAGTCGCCTCGCCAAGACGGGACAAGCCCCAGGCCAGCATCAAATCGGCGACGGCTTTGGTGCCCGCTCCGTCCGCATCGGGGTAGCCATCGAGCCCGGTGCGGCAATA
>JBGQCZ010000598.1:0-4030 GCA_041495645.1 Gemmataceae bacterium
CGATCTGGTTGCCCGCCATCACGAACGAATGGCGGCTCTCGATCAGTTGCAACTCTTGCTGACTCAACTGAAGGCCGCGCGCGAAGCAAAAGGGTTGAGCCTGGCCGACCTGACGGAACTGACCGGAATGGACCGCTCCGCTCTCTCGAAGCTCGAAACCGGCCAACGCGACAACCCGACAGTCGATACCCTGGTGCGTTACGCAGAAGCCGTCGGCAAGCGACTGGTCGTCTCACTAGCGGATGCGGCGGAAAAGTAAGCCGGTCCTTGAATGGCACTCGTGGGATTGTTACGATCAAAACCACAATGTTCAGCCGAGCGCGATTGTGGAATCACTCGCATTGCCTGCGTTCAATGAGGAAGGGGATCTGCCGCCTGGGGTGCATCGCGCGACGCTGGCGCAAGTTCTCGAACGCTTCGGTCGAGGGTCGGCCCAGCGTCAGGCCGTGGCCGATCGGTTGAAGCGCATTTGCCATCTCGTCACCTCGACCGGGCAACTGGCGCGCCTTGTCGTCTTCGGATCGTTTGTCACTTCCAAGTCCGAACCCAACGATGTTGACATCATCATCATCATGGAAGACGCGTTCAACTTGGCTTCGGTTACAGGTGAGGGCGCCTTGGTGTTTCAGCACATGGAAGCAGACGCTCATTTTGGGGCGAGTATTTTCTGGTGCAAACGCTCGGGCGCGTTTGGCGGCGAGCAGGCCATGATAGAATACTGGCAGGTGCGGCGCGAAGGCGGACGCCGGGGAATCGTCGAAATCGTGAGGGATGTGGTATGATCGCAAACGACCTGGAATTGCAAACGACGCTGGACCGAATCGCTTGGTTTCAGCAACAGGTGGCCCATCTCCGCAAGAGCGAATCCAATCCCGAAAATTACCGCGCCGCGGTCACCGGCTTTTGGGCCGAAATCGACCGCATGCAGCTCGATGTTCGCGAATACTTCCGCTTCCTTCCCTCCGAGCGCGTGAGTGCTGCTAACGACGGCGATGCCAGTCTTGCGGAATTGAGCAGCTCGGCGCGCGGCCGCAACGGCTGAACTGGGGCAATCGGCGGCCGCGGCGAACCGTGCCGCTCGGCTACTAATATCCAGTCAGATTTCGTCCAATTACAAGTTAAGCGGCAGAAGGATCAAATGTACGTCGATGACTGTCAACACACATTCGAGGATCTGGCGCAAACCGTGCTTCCTGCACATATGGAGCGTCTGCGGACGGCTCTTGCGGCTGCGCGCTCGGCGTCGGAGTTTGGACAAGCGGACGCTGGCCCGATCGCGGTCGCTCGCCGTCTTCGGCTATCGGGCGATTTCAGCGGCTGCTACGTCTTCGTGGAAGGGGAGCGGCCAATCTACGTCGGGATTTCTCGCAAAGTGCTCAGTCGTCTACGCCAGCACATGCGCGGTAAGACGCACTTCGACGCGAGCTTGGCATACGCCATCGCCCAACGCCGGTTACCTACCCCAGGCGCTCGTGCGGAGGCGATGGCGATACCGGCATTCCAGTTGGCGTTTGCCGAAGCGCAGCGCTACATTGGGAGTCTCCGCGTCGCTTTCATTGCAATCGAGAACCCGCTCGAACTCTATGTATTCGAGGCGTACGCCGCGCTGTCGCTACGGACGCATGAATGGAACACGTTCCGCACGCACTGAATTTTTCTGAGTCTGCATCACGGCTTTTCGATAGATGAGGTCGTCCAGTCGGCCCGGTAGCTTGTTTGGGTCGTTGAGCGTCGAGGAATTCCTCGATCTTGAACCTTCTGGTTTGCTTCCGTGTCAGAACCTGGGATTCGAAGGCGCTTCCCCAGAAGGATTGAATGAAGGCCCAAACGGAAAATCAGCCGATCATTTTCAGCCCAGATAACGAGCCGTACTTGGGAGGGGACACTGTGCGCGTACTCGATGAGCTCATCGTCGTCTGTTTGGACGTGAATGGTCGCGTTGCGCCCCACACCCATCAGATTGAAAAGAGCGATCTTCAATTGGCTGCCTGCCAAATAATACCTTCGGGGATTAGTCTCGCTTTGTCGATCCGTGAACTTGTCAGGCAAGGGTATCTCTATGGGGCGCTAGTCCTTGTTCGGCCGCTTGCCGAGCGCGCAATGACAGTTCTCTATCTCCATCGCTTCCCAACTGTGGTCGGGAGATCACGCAGTCGCTCAACAGCCTGACTCATGGCGATCCGGCTAGCTCGTTGTGGAATCTCGTTACCATGGGCGACGGGTCGCCGGGCCACGCAGTTTCGAAACTTCTCACGCGGCCAGATCTTTGTGATCGGGTATGCATGGACACCGCAACCTGGTTATCAGTGTTGCTTGCTATGATGACAACCATCTTCTCGGAGTCGCTGAAATAGCAGTGGCGCGGCTCACACCTTGTTCCACGCTCCGCTTCGCGGGCCGTCATTGTGCGGGTTGACAAGTTCAGGAACCGGTCCGCGTCGGGTTCAATCCGCGAAGCGGTGCTTCGCCGCGGCGCATTACACCACGCGCCTCGCGACCGATTCAATGAACAGGCTTGGAGCGATCATGTGCTTCTGCTAAACTGCCGCATGGAGGCAACCATGTCAACGGTCACGGCTTATCCGCACATCGTCAAGGAAAATGGCTCACCGGCGCGCCTGGAAAATCATCCGCGCACGCGCGTGGCCATGATCGTGATGGATTATCTCGCGCGCGGACTTGGGCCGGAAGACATGGTGCGCCACTATCCTTACCTGAAATTGGCGGAAGTTCACGCTGCCATGGCTTACTACCACGATCATCGGGAAGAACTCGACGCCGAGATTCAAGCCGAGCTCGACCACCTCGAAAAAGACTCCGGCGCCAACTCGCGTTCGCCAATTTGGCTCAAGCTGAAGGCGAAAGGCCTCGTTTGATGGGTGACGCCTCATGGCCGTCGGACTTTATTTCGATGTCCACATCGATCATGCCATTCTTGGACAATTGCGCCTTCGGCATGTCGACGTCTTGACGGCACAAGAAGATGGCAGCGATCGACTCACGGACGATTTGCTGCTCGAACGCGCTAGTCAATTGGGCCGGCCGCTGGTGACGCACGACATTCGCTTTCAAGCCATGGCGCAAGACTGGCAACAACACAGACGGCCATTCTGCGGTCTGATCTTCGGGCACCTCATGCAGGTGTCGATTGGTCAATGCGTCAAAGATTTGGAACTGATTGCCAAGGCAACCGATCCGCAAGACTGGTCAAGCGCGATCCTCAGGCTTCCGCTTTGAGCCCGTCGTGCAGCGAAGGTGAGCGAACGCTCCGCTTCGCGGGCCGTCTTCGTGCGGGTTGACAAGTTTAGGAACCGCTCCGCGTCGGGTTCAATCCGCGAAGCGGTGCTTCGCCGCGGCGCGTTACGAAGCGGAGCTTCGTGACGAGATGAACCCGTCGCGTGGCCGGGCCTGGTTTTCGAAGGCCCGGTGGTAGCCCGCCTTCGATTCTGGTAGCATGACGCGTGTGACCGGACCGGTTGTGAGTGCGGAGGCTCACGATGACTGCAAAACCAATTTCCGACCATCCGACGATTTCGGAGCAGCAGAACGGCGCCACGACGGGCCGGCTCGTTCCGTCCGCGCAATCGCTTTCGGTCGAGGCGTCAAAATGGACAGCGAGCCTCGATGAATTGACGAAACTCTCCGAGGGATGGGACAGTTACGGTGCTTCGGCCCCAAATTCCGTGGCGATTCAAAATGCAAGAACCTTTGTGAAGGAGTCAGAAACAGCTGCTGTGGAAGTGCAGCGAATTGAAGCATCGGCGATGGGCGGAGTTGGCGTGACATTTTCGGCGGGTGATCGCGAAGCGGTTGTCGAGTTCTACAACAAGGGCACGGCGCACGCGTTGCTTTCCGACAACAAGTCTGGAGAGATGCGGACTCTGCCGGTTGCCACCAACGCGGCCGGATACCAAGAGGTCAACACCGAAATTCGCAAGTACCTCCATGGCAAATAATCCGCAGCCCAATCAACCAAATCAGCACTTTGCCGACTCCGAGCGGTTGTTCCACCGCGTTCGCCATAACAACG
>JBGQCZ010000599.1:0-4030 GCA_041495645.1 Gemmataceae bacterium
CGAAACGTGCGGCATCGTGATGATGTGCGCCCACTCGTTCTGCACCGCCAGTTGCCATTTGCGAATCAGCCCCATCGACGGCCGCTCAAACACCACCGTCAACGAGTTGTCGTTGCGCCACGGATTCTTCCCGGCCGCTCTTAACCGTTCGATCGCGTAGTCGGTGATTGCCAGCGATCCACGCACCATCTTGCGAAAGCCCTCGACGCCAACCGTGTGAAACGCGTACCAAAGGAATAGCGGCGTGATCCCGTTGCGCGAGCCGGGAATGGTCGTGTCCAACGAGCCCACGTATTCGACGTGCCGGGCAATTCGCTCCACGCTGGTCTTTCGAGCCAACACCACGCCGCACGGGATTGGCGAGCCGATCATCTTGTGCCCACTAATCGAGATCGAATCGACTCCCGCCTGAAAGTCCCACGGTTGCGGCTTTTCCACGAACGGCAGGATCATGCCGCTCAAGGCCGCGTCGGCGTGGATATACGCTTGATGGATCACTAGATCCTTGAGGATTGCCTGGATTCCAGGCAAGTCGTCGATCGCGCCTTTCATGGTCGTGCCGATGTTGGCGAAGATAATCGGCGGCACGTCACGATGAATCTTGATCGCCTCGCGAAGGTCTTCCAGGTCGATGCCGCCGTCGGGCCGGCTCTTGATCATGATGTTGCGCACGTGCAAACAACGGAGAATCTTGTTGACCGAGTAATGCGTGTCCTCGGAGTAATACACCAAGCCGTCGGGAAACAGTTCGCGGGCCAAGAAAATCCCGTACATGTTCCCTTCGGTGCCGCCGTTGGTGACGTAGCCCCAACTTGAGTCGGCGGACGCGTGCGTCAGCTCCGTGAACACCTCCAGGACTTCGCGCTCAAAGTCGTGCGTATTCAGACGAATATTGCTGGCAACGAACGGATCTCCCACGTTGTTGACGGGAAACCGCAAAAAGCGATACAGCGGCGAGTAATCGAACCCACAATTGACCGGATAGCCGATGAACGATTTGAGGTCGCGGCCCATCTGCTCGAAGCGCTCATCGAGACGCCGCTGGTCGGATGAATCGAGCGCCATGCCGGCCTCCGGATCGAGAGCGAATCCGTTAATCAATGTACGAACACCGGAATTGGCTGCCATTTCGACAGTCTATGGCCTCACATTCCGAGAGCGCCGACTGCATCCGTGAAAAAAAACATGCGTCTTATGCTTGGAAAACCGTAAGGCCGTCAGGGCGCCAGCGCGAGTGCGCCCAAATCGGGCGCCTTAGAAATCGTTGGTCAACATAGCGCGCATCGCGGCACAAACCGCTGGATTTTGCCTGCGATTGCCCGGTTATTTCTGCAAGATCAGGCGATTTCGACGGGTGATGCGCAGGCGATAGCGAAGGCCGCTGTACTCGATCCAGATTTCACGGCTGCCTTGGAAGAGTTCCTTCGCAGCGATGATCTTCGGCGCTTCCGTCGGCTGGTCGCTGTCGGATTTCGGTGGTTGGGGATTCTCAGCCATAAAGCCAGTCTATTTTATTGAGATTCAATGTCAATAATCGGCGTCAATGTCGTTTGCTGCTTGCGAGTCATTCAATATCAATACGATCTTTTTTTCTTGATAATCCTGTTGACTTCGTTAATCAGCACCAATACAATCTTGTTTACTTGTTGAGATTCGGTATCAACAAAAATCTGATCCGCCTCACCGAGTTGTTAGAGGCGCTTAGCCACCGCCGTGGGGGCATCGCCTGCTCCTCACTTCCGTTCGCAATGCACCTCACCCCATTTCCTACCCTTGAGGTGCCTCACCATGCGCGTACGAACTGTCCGTCACGCCTTTACGCTCATCGAGCTGCTGGTCGTCATCGCCATTATCGCGGTATTGATCGGCCTGCTCCTACCCGCCGTGCAAAAAGTCCGCGGAGCGGCCGCCCGGATCAAGTGCCAAAACAATCTCAAGCAGATTGGACTGTCGGTCCATAACTACGAGAACGCCTTCTCGGTTTTGCCTCCCGCCGGTTTGCTTCCGGTTGGCGGGCCAAACAACACCTGGTCGGCCTCCGCCCGACTGCTGCCGTTTATTGAACAGGACAACTTGTACCGCCAGATCAACTTCGACGTGCCGTATTCTGCGCAGTCGAATATTTCCTCGCTTCGCATCCCGATCTACGTTTGCCCGGTCGAGCCAAATGACGTGGGCAAAGTGAACTCGGCGGGGGCCCTCGTTCATTGGCCGATCAACTACGCGGCCAACCAGGGCACGTGGATGATTTGGAACCCGACCACCGGCACCGGCGGCGACGGCGCTTTCACCCCGACCAAGCCGACGCGCATGGCCAGCATCTTGGACGGCTTGAGCAACACGCTCGCGTATTCCGAAGTGAAGGCCTACCAATCGCAGCTGACGAAGGGCGCCAACCCGAACGTATTGGGCGCTCCGCCGCCGAATACGCCCGCGGAACTGATCGCCTTGGGAGGGACCTTGAAGATCGGCGATCCGGGACGGACCGGCGGCCATTCGGAGTGGGTGGACAGCAAGGTCCACGAAACCGGCTTCACGACGGTGTTTCCACCCAATACGGTCGTGCCTTACCCAAGTGGCGCCGACGTTTACGACATCGACTTCATCAGTGCCAGTGAGGGCAACACCGCGGGACAATTCTCGTACGCGGCCGTAACGTCACGCAGCTCTCACACCGGCGGGGTTAATGTGTTGCTGATGGACGGCTCGGTGCGATTCGTAGGCAATTCAATTCGCCAGGAAACCTGGCGCGCGCTCGGCACACGAGCTGGCGGTGAGGTGATCGCGGAAGCGTATTGAAAGAAAAAGGGTGTCGGGGTCACGAATCCCGACACCCAGATCGGATCAGGATCATTTCTTGTCACTTTATCTTGACCGCCTTCACCCGATAACTGGGATTAAGCCACGTTTCGCCCAGGGTGCCCTTCGGATCCACGGGAAACTTCAAAGTCTCCCAGGCATTCTTAACCTCGTCCCAGGTGATGACGATTCTGCGTTTGTCTTTGTCGAATTTCCATTTGCCGTTCTTAGCGCCTTCAGATGAAGTCAGGCAATTGTCAGGCGTGAAGGTCCACACCGATCTGAAGTTTGAACCGATGACCTCGACTGACCATTTCCCAAGAAGGGCGCCAAATTCCAGCCGGTTTCGCCTCTCGTCGATTTCCTTCACGAGTGCCTTCTTTTCGGTCAGGAGCGCCGCACCTCGGTTGAAATCTTTTTTCTTGGCCACTGCATCCAATTCGGTATCGAATGCCTTGATCATGGCCCGCTCGGATCGGCTCAGAGCCACCTGATATTCGGTGATGTACGTCTTCATTCCAATCGATGCCGGCGCCATGCCGCTTTCGAGAAAGGTCTCCTTCTCCCCCCGCAACGTTTGAATCTGAGAGACCTTTTGTTCGCCGGACAGGCTGGAGCGGTTCTGAATTGCCTTCTCGGCGAATTCGAAGCCGAAGATAAACGACGCCTTGGCCTTCTCGATTTCCTTTTGGTAGGCCTCCTTCGCTTTCGTCAATTCATCGCTAACTGGGTTCTGCGCGTTCGTCTGCGCGATGGCAAATTGCGATAACACGGCAAGTGCAACTAAATGACGCATGGAATGCCCCCATGAACGATAACGACTGACCCGGCAGTCGCAGTCATTCACTGACATCATAATTGTGTATCGACCCCCCGAGCAATCTAAATACGAATGGGACGCCGAGCGGCAGACAGGAATGTCGCCCTACCAATCAACTGCGGACTTGCTTTTCGGCCGTTTACTGGCCAAAATTACCATCATCCTGCCTTGCCTCGCGACAATTGCCCTTAAGGACCTTCGCATGCTCTCCATTCCCGGCGGCAGCGCCCGCATGTGCGACCGGCTCACGCGCCGCGAAGTGCTGCGCTTGGGCGGGTTGGGTGCGCTCGGGCTGTCGTTGCCGAGTTTGTTGGAACTGAAGGGCCAGGCAGCGCCGGCGGCGAAGGGCGCGTCGTTCGGCAAAGCGAAGTCGTGCATCGTGCTGTTTCTCATGGGCGGGCCGCCGCAACA
>JBGQCZ010000600.1:0-4012 GCA_041495645.1 Gemmataceae bacterium
AGGCTCCCACCCGGCAGCTTACGCAGCCGGTTCGCCGGAAAAAACTTTGCACGGCGCGAAGAAATCAATCGGTTGCTATGCAGATTGAGTTCTGATTTCTTACGGCATTGGTTTCCTACGTTTTGCCCGCCATTTTGGCCAAGGCAGCGCCGGCCAGACGATAGGTGGTCCAGTCGTCCATCGGCACCGCTCCGAGCGAACGGTAAAACGTGATCGACGGCTCATTCCAATCCAGAACGCACCAATCCAACCGCCCGCAGCCGCGCTCCAAGGCCAGACGCGCGAGCGCGGCGAGGAGTTGCTTGCCATGCCCGCGGCCGCGGAACTCCGGGCGCACGAATAGATCTTCCAAATAGAGGCTCGGCTTGCCGACGAAAGTCGAATACGTGGAGAAGAACAACGCGAATCCGACAATCTCGCCAGCCTCCTCGGCCAGCAAAACCTCGGCAAACGGCCGCGGACCGAATAGGTGCTCATGCAGCCGAGTTTCGTCTAATTCGAGCGCATGGGCAAGCCGCTCATATTCGGCCAGAGCGCGAATGAGGCCGGCGATCGTCGAAGTGTCGGCCGGGGTTGCGGGTCGAATCATGCGGCGCATTGTATGCCCGCACGATTCCGCTCCCCAAAAACATTTGACCCGCCGCCCCTATTCCCCCCATAATAGGCCTTAATCATTCGACCGAATGTCGGTCGGCGCTTTGACCTTCTCGCAATGGTCCTCGCGCGGTTCGATTTGTTTGTCTTAAGGTCCGTCGCTTCTCGATTTTGCTGGGCATCCGGGCTCGGAAGAGTCCAACTGCACCCGCCTAGGTCGCGTGGCCCCTCCCCATGACGGGAGGGTTGGATCGATACGAGTGAGGGCATGCCGCTCCTCGCACTACTCGTCGTAACCCTGGGAACGAGCCAACCGCCCGCCCAAGACGGCGCGGCGCTGGCCATCGTCCTCGGGCCCGCCACCCTATGCCAATCGTCCCAAGCGGCTCGCGCCCGTTGGGACGCCGTTTCCCCGCCCCACAATCTGGGGTCGGGCGTGGATGTTTTGCCCGTTAGTCGGCCGCTGGTCGATATCCCTCCTTCATCCGCCGATCCGCAGCCGCGCCCTTGCTCACCGAGAAGTCCGCCGGGCCTCCCGATATTGCTCCGGGAGTGGCCCTCATGGAACCCGTTTTTTGGTACACGCTCGCCGGTTGTTTGGCCGGCTTGGTGCTCGGCGCCGGCGCCTGTTACCTGCTGACGCGCGGCCGCCGACAACGCGAAGACGCCGAAGCCGCCCAGGCCAAGGCGCACGGCCAGGAACTCCTCGATCAGGCACGCATGCAAGCGGACACCATCCGCAAAGAAGCCGAGCTGCGCTCCAAGGAAGAACTCTTCCTCAAACGCAACGAATTCACGCTGGAAATGGACAAGGCCCGCAACGACCTGCGCGATCAAGATCGCCGGCTCGAAAAACGCGAAGATACTCTCGAACAAGACCAGCGCGAATTGGCCAAACAGCAACGCGCCGTCGAGCACGCCAAGGAAAAGGCCGTCGAACGCAAGGAACAACTCGAAAAGCGACAAAAAGACCTCGACGTCGCCATCGAACAACAGAACCAGAAACTGCACGAGATTAGCGGGCTGGGCCGCGATCAGGCAGAGACCATGCTGCTCGAGCGCGTGGAACGCGAGCTGAGCGAGGAGGTTGCCAGCCGGATCCAGAAACACGAGGAACGGCTCAAAGCCACGGCCGAGCAGAAGTCGCGCGAGATCGTGCTCTCGGCCATTCAGCGCCACGCCGCCGCCCACACCGCCGACACCACCGTCAGCACCGTGGACATTCCCAGCGACGACATGAAGGGCCGCATCATCGGCCGCGAAGGGCGCAACATTCGCACCTTCGAAAAGGCCACCGGCGTGGACGTGATCGTCGACGATACCCCGGGCGTGGTCATCGTCAGCGCCTTCGACAATATCCGCCGCGAAACCGCCCGCCTCGCCCTCACCAAGCTCATCCAGGACGGCCGCATTCACCCCACGCGCATCGAGGAAGTGGTGAAGGAAACCCAGGAGGAAATGGAAAAGAACATCCTGGAGATAGGCAAGCAAGCGGTGATGGACGCGAACATCGGCCACCTGCACGACAAGCTTTCCCAGTTGCTCGGGCGACTCAGGTTCCGCACCAGTTACAGCCAAAACGTCTTGCAGCACAGTTTGGAAGTCGCGCATTTGTGCGGCATGATGGCCGATGAACTTCGGCTCGACGGTCGCCTCGCCCGGCGCTGCGGGTTGCTGCACGACATCGGCAAAGCCGCCGACCACGAGATGGAAGGCGGGCACCCGAAGATCGGCGCCGAATTGGCGAAACGCTACGGCGAAACCAACGGCGACGTACTGCACGCAATCATGGGCCACCACGACGACGTGACGCTCGATCACGTGTATACCGTGCTGGTGGCGTCCGCCGATGCCATCAGCGCCGCTCGGCCGGGCGCGCGACGCGAAACGCTCGAAAAATATGTTAAACGCCTGGAAGAACTCGAAGCGGTGGCGATGGGCTTTCCCGGAGTCGAACACGCCTACGCGATCCAAGCCGGCCGCGAAGTGCGCGTCATCGCCGATTCGCACCGCATGTCCGACGCCGACGCCATCACCGCCTGCCGCGACATCGCCAAGGCCATCGAGGAGCAGATGGATTTCCCGGGTGAAATCAAGGTGACCGTAGTGCGCGAGACGCGGGCCGTGGATTTTGCCAGATAACTATTGTTTCTTCTGATTGGCTTCTTGCATGTAGGTCTTGAACGCGGCCATCTGATAGGAAAGAAACAGCAACGCGTGCGTGAGCGCGAGATAGTCTTCGTTCTCCTTGTCGTCGTCGAATTCCTTGCGCAGCTGATTGAGCCGGGCCAGAACCTGTTCGGGAGTCATGGCAACAATCCCTCGCGGACTGAACGAACTTCCGGAAGATATTCCAGTATACGCCTGAAAGTCGGGAATTGGAGTGGCTCGAATGCTCGCTCGGGCTTGGATCGCGATTCTGCTCCTTCCCGCATTCGCGCTGGCAGAGGATCCTTACGCCGTCACCACCGCGAAGCACGCGGGGCGCGATTGGTGGTCGTTGCAGCCGATCAAGCGGCCGGTTGTGCCTTCCACCGGGATAAACCCGGTGGCTCGCCAAAACTCCATCGATGCATTCATCATTCAGAAGCTCAATCAACGCGGTTGGACGATGGCGCCGGCGGCCGATCGACGTACGCTCATCAAGCGCGTTTACTTCGATCTCATCGGTTTACCGCCGACATTCGAAGAAATCGAAGCGTTTGCCAATGACGCATCACCGGATGCGTACGAAAAGCTCGTCGATCGATTGCTGGCGAGCCCGCATTATGGCGAGCGTTGGGGCCGGCATTGGCTGGACGTGGCCCGCTTCGCCGAAACGTGCGGTTACGAACGCGATCAGGTCAAGCCGTTCGCCTGGAAGTACCGCGACTGGGTCATCCAAGCCTTCAACAAAGACAAGCCTTATGAGCGTTTCGTGCTCGAACAATTGGCCGGCGATGAGGTAGCGGATCGCTCCGAACAGGCGCTGATCGGCACCGGTTTCTTGCGCCTCGGCACCTGGAACGACGAGCCGAACGATCCGCAAGAGTACAAGTACGAGTATGTGGAAGATATGGTCCACGCGGCCAGCACGGCGTTCGTGGGCCTGACGGTGAAATGCGCCCGTTGCCACGACCATAAGTTCGATCCGATTCAGCAAACCGATTACTATCGCTTCGCCGCCGCGTTCTGGGCCGGCTATGTCGAGCCGGGGCCGCGGGAATGGATCGGCGGGCCGGACCCAAAATCGGTGAACCCGAATGTGTTGGCCTGGACCGATCGTTCGCCCAATCCGCCGGACTTGAAACTGCTGGTAAAAGGCGACCCGAAGAAACCCGGCCAGCCCGTGAAGCCAGGAGCGCTCTCCGCAATCCCGGCGCTGGACAAGCCCTTCGCTTCTCCGCCAGTCGGCGCGAAGACTTCACAGCGCCGTTTG
>JBGQCZ010000601.1:0-4002 GCA_041495645.1 Gemmataceae bacterium
CGGCTTTTTCAGCGAACCACCAGTGAGGGCGGCGACTTCGCGGGCGATGCCGATGAGCGACAGGCAGCGAGCCATGTTCGGCAGCACGTCGATTTCCAATACGGCGTCACCCATGAAATCGGCGAGCGGCATTCCCACCGGCGCGTCGGGCTCAAGAATAATGATGCCTTCGTGTTCGCCGGAGATACCCAATTCGAATTCAGACATGCACATGGCGTCGTTCATGATGCCGCGAAGTTCTTTCGGCTTGAGTTCGGCGAGTTCCTTTTTCTTCTCCTTGTTCTCGAACCAATACTTGGTCCCCGCCAAGCCGAGGATCACTTTCATTCCGCTCTGGCCGACGTCGATGTTGGGAGCGCCGGTCACCACGGTCTTTGGCTGCCCGGCGCCGTAATCGAGCGAGACGAGTTTGAGTTTGTCGGCGTTGGGGTGCTTCTCGATCTTCAAAACTTGGGCGGTGACGATTTTGTCGCGCTCCCAAACCGGGCCGATCTCGTCTGGTTTGATGTGGATGCCGTTCGGAACGGGCAGCCCGAGGAAGCGGTAGCCGATAACTTCCAACCCCGCGAGCGTAAGGCGTTCGGCCAGCTGGGGAATCGTCAGCGAGAGATCGACGTAATCGCGCAACCAGCGGAGAGGGACTTTCATGCTCGTTTCCAGGTCGTCAAGAAAAACTCAATCATCGGTAAGCGGAAGTTTTACGGGCCAACGCGGCGCGTGACCATCATCTAGACAGGCTGCAATTGCCGTAAGTTCGGGTCGTGGTGTGTGGGGTGGACGCGCAATCGGTACGGGTCGCATGGATCGAGCGGCAAATTGCGCTCTTTTCGTTACAAACGGCCGAACCCGGCCGTTGTTATGGGTGTGTTATGGTAGACTATTGGCAGGCGAGTACCGGCTCGAAAGCCGAAATTCGCTTTGCAATTGGTGGCGATTTCCCCGTAAGATAAGAGACTAACGGCTCGCTATTCCCCGTCTTCGACCTTCTGTCGCGGAGAGATGGTAATGACTTCCCAGACCCAGTTCAAGCAGCAGTGTCCAAGCTGCGAGGCGATGGTCCCGATCAAGGATTCGAGCCTCGTCGGCAAGAAGGTGGACTGCCCGAAGTGCAAGTATCGCTTCGTGGTGGAAGAACCGGGTGGCGGCGATGGCACCGACGCGGATGCCGATGCCGCGGAAGAGACCCAGACCAAAATCAAGAGCAAGCCTGACGCGGGCAAACCCAAGGCCGACGGCGACAGGAAGGGCAAGGGCGACCTCGACGGCAAGGCCAAGAAAAAGAAGAAAGCGGAGAAGAAGGGCGCACCGGTCATGTTGCTCGTCGGTGGCGGACTCGGGCTCCTGGCAGTGGTCGGTTTGTTGGTGGTTGGTGCAATCTTGTATTTTACCAGCGGCTCGGAAACTCCCAAGACCCCGAGCAGTCCGGGTCCTCAGGCGAACAGCGTCGGCGGCAGCAGGCCGAACACGCCTCCCGGCGGCGGCGGGCCGATGGGTGGTATTGGCGGGCCGATGGGCGGCATTGGCGGACCAATGGGCGGCATTGGCGGCCCGGGCGGGAACACGGAACGGCCGGCTTCGGAACGGGCCGGCGACGCGGCGACCAATTTGTTGCCGAACGAAACCCAAGCGGTCTATTCGGTGAACGTGACCAAGTTTCGGGATTCAACGCTGGGTGGAGCGGCATTTCGTTCGACGAGCGGATTCCGACCGGAGATGTTCCGCGACGGGTTGGGACTGCCCCTCGAACAAATGAGCCGCTATGTCCGCGGCGAGAGCATGAAAAACAATTGGGTGTTCAACATCATCCAAATGATCCCGACTTTCGCGGTCAAGGCCGACGTGATGAAGGCGAAGCTGGGATCGCAAAAAGGCCCGAAGAGTCCTATCTCCGGACACGAATACTACATGGTGGCGGCGGCCAACGACACGCTGGACAGTCTTTCCGCGATCGATTTCTTTTCAATTCTGAACCCGAACGGTTCACCGAGCCGGTCGGTTCCCAAAACGCCGTTGGCGTGGCATTTGTACGACGATCAGACTGTGATCCTCGCCGAAGTGGCGCAGATGGAACAGTTCCTGAAAGGCGGCCGCAAACCGGATCGCAAGACGCAGGTGGAAGATACACGGCCGGCCGGTCCGATGGGGCCCATGCGTCCGGGATCTGGCCCGATGGGCGGACCCGCCGCAGTGGGCGCTGGATTCAGCCCGATGGGCGCAGGATCCGGCCCGATGGGTGGCCCCTCCGCAGTGGGCGCAGGATCCGGCCCGATGGGTGGCCCCTCCGCAGTGGGCGCTGGATTCAGCCCGATGGGTGGACCCGGTGGACCAGTGATGCCCGGTGCTGGCAACACGGGTGGCGGCGGCGCCCTGTTTACCGACAGGGCAGCCTATTTGACGATTAATCCCGGTCTGAAGCGCATGCTGGACAAGATGGAAGAATCGCGGCAGCCCGTGATCTTCAGCTGTGCCGCAATGGATTTGGAAAGCGCCAGTTCCAAGATCGTAGACAACATTCGCGCGACTACCACGTTAGGCGCACTCATTCCATTGCCGACGATCGTGTCGGCCGGCATGAGCCTGCAGACTCTATCGGAAACTCATTTGACCGCTCTAGCGGCGATCGAACTGCGACGCGAGGACGACGCCCGCACGTTGAATGAAACGATTCAACGGGACGTTCTTGCCAAAGCCGCGGCAATGTTGAGCAAGTGGATGGGAACCGACATCGATACGGGCGCCGGCGGCAGTTCCGGCGGCGGCGGGTTTGGACCGATGGCCGGAGCCGGAGGGTTCGGACCAGTGGCTGGCGGCGGCGGGTTGGCTCCGCCGATGGTGGGAGGAGGCGGCGGCACCGGCATCGGTGGAATTAGTCCTCCTCCGCCGATGGGCGGTGGGTTCGGTCCGCCGATGGGCGGCGGTGGATTGCCGACCAAGGGCGGCGGCGGCGGGTTGGCTCCGCCGATGGGCACCGGCGGGTTCGGTCCGCCGATGGGCGGATTTGGCCCGATGGGCGGACTTGGGCCGATGGGCGGCGGATTCAATCCTGGGTCGGGACGCAGTGGTTCCAATCGTCCCGGTTCGTCGTTGCAGACCTGGCACCTGGGCAGCATGCTCTTCGTTTCCTTCGACGCCGAGATTATCCCCGAAACCGATCGCAAGATTCGGGAGGCAATCGAAGCGCAAGTGATCCGCCTGAAGGGCATGACCGATGTGGCGGCGAGCAGCCATCCTCGCTGGCACGAATTGGCCGGCACCGCGATTCAACTCAAGGGCCAGAACCGCATTCTGACCGGCACCCATCCTATTGCCGAGGATGCCTCGGGCAAATCGTTCATGTCGCGCGGGCCGAACCAACGCGTGAGTTGGATGGTCGATCTGCTGCCGATGCTCGGCAAACCCGAAGTCTACAACGAAATCGATACGAAACTCCCGTGGCGCAGCGAAAAGAACCTGCGCGCGGCCGCGACCTGGATACCGCAGTTCATCAATCCGCAGTATCCGCGCGAATCGTGGCAGGCCCGGTTGCCCAGCCTTCCCGGCAACGATCTGGGAGTCACGCATTACACGGCCCTCTCGGGAATTGGCCTCGATGCGGCCGAATGGGACGAAAATGATCCAGCGGCTCGCAAGAAGCTGGGCCTGTTCGGCTACAATCGCCCCACCAACTTCAACGACATTCCCGACGGCGCTTCGAACACGATCTATTTGATTACGACGCCGCCAAACGTGTCGCGGCCGTGGATCGCCGGCGGCGGCGCGACCGTTCAAGGCGTGCCGGAGAAGAACAGCATCGCACCGTTTGTCGCCAATCACGGCCAAAAGCGAGGCGCCTACGTTGCCATGGCCGACGGGTCGGTTCGCTTCCTGAGCGCCGACACGCCGGACGCGGTCTTCAAAGCGCTGGTTACGAAAGCCGGCGGCGATGATGTCGGCGACTTGGAAACCGTAGCGCCGAAAGTCGTCGGAGGTTCCGCATCCAAGCCAGCGACGAAGGCCGAAGAG
>JBGQCZ010000602.1:0-3999 GCA_041495645.1 Gemmataceae bacterium
CGTCGATCTTCTTGATCAGCGCGGTGACTTCCGGCGTGCATTCGCGCGCGAAGACCATCGCCACGGGGTTGCCGCCGTTCTTGCAGTACAGGCAAGCCTTTTCGCCGGCCTTTTCGCCGGTCACGTTCAGCGGATGAAACGGACCGGGGACCGTCTCGCCGACCTGCGGGCCGGACTTGAATTCACCGGCCGTGGCGAAGCCCACGAACAGAACCACGCAAGCCGAAAGAGTGATGCCATACTTCAACATGAACTTAGCTCCTTGATGTGAGGCGTTTGAAACACGGACGACTGGGCCGTTGCCCCGCGCGGCTTCAGTCGCTTTTTGGCGAGAATCATGGCTTGCGGGCCAAGAGTCCCTCCACGAACTTGGTCACGTCATTGTATGTGAACTGGCTGTCCGGATTGGAATTATCAAACCGTTTTGCCAGTTTTCCGTCGCGGCCATAGACAAAGACGACCGGAACTCCGCCGATCGCCCATTTCTTCTTCCACTGCGAGTTTTCCTCCGCGACGAGGAAATTGGCGAAGGTCGCGCCTTTGCTCTTGAGGAACTTCAACGCCGCCTCTTGATCTTCCGCATCATCGATGCTCACCGACATGCACGCCACGCCATCAGCTGCATACTTGCGGTGCAATTCGACCAAGCCGGGAAACTCTTTCTTGCAGGGGAGGCACCAGGTAGCCCAGAAATCGATCACCACCACCTTGCCTTGCAGCGCCTTGACCGCGGCTTCCACGTCGGCAAACGCCACCGCCTTGAGGCCAACTTTGGCGTATTCGATCGTGCAGCCGAATGGTTGGGTCTCGGCCTTGGCCGGTTTGCCGCCCTTCAGAAGGGCGTCCACCGCGTCGGTCAAATAACGTTCTTTCACCTTCTTCGGATTCTGCTCGTCGTCCATGAGACCCATGTAGACGACCTTGCGCTCCTTATTCAGCAGGAAAAACTGCGGCGTAACGTAAGCGCCCAACGCCCGGCCGATTTTCTGGCTTTCATCGCGCAGATACGGATACGGGAAGCCCTTGTCTTTGGCGCGTTTCTTCATTTCTGCCAGCGAGTCGTCGTCTTCCTTGCTGATGGAAATAGCCACAACGCCAACTTTCTCGGCGTATTTCTTCGCAAATGCAATAGTCCGATCTTCATAGTCAGCCGCCACCGGGCAGTGGTTGCAGGTGATGACAACCAGCAGCAATTCCTTGTCCTTGAAATCGGCGAGCGAGTAACGCTTGTCATCGGTCGCCGGGAGGTTCGTGAAGTTCGGGCAGGCGTCGCCGACGCTGATCTTCGTGTTGAACTCGCCGCCGCCGGCATTCGCCGCGACCGCCGTGAGAGCAAACAACACAACCCAATTCTCACGTCTCATCAATGATTTTCCGTTGATATTGCGAAGCGATTCCTTTCGCGAAGGATGGGCTCCCATATCGTATGCTTCGCATCGCGAGGCAAGCAGAGTCTATTTTGGACCGATCATGCCGGAATCATCGAAGGAGCAATGCGTTCCATACGTCCAAACCCCGGCGAGGGGTCGATAGTTCGCCGCAATTTAAGGGACGATTGGCCCAACGGACCTATTCGATCCCGACCTACCCGCCTTCGCGCTTTCTTCACACCTTGGAGGAGTATTTGCCATGAAGCTATTTCAAATCTGTTGTCCAATCGCAGTCTTCGCTCTGGTCACGTTGATTCAGCCAGCTCGCAGCGATGAGAAACCCGCGGAGCTAGAAGTCGGCGATAAAGCCCCCGAGTTCACGAGCACTGACGATGAAGGCCATCGCCGAAGCGGTGAGCAAACTGGAGAAATGAGTTGCGCGGTGATCGGGCTGCGCATTCGATGGGTACTGAGCTGGGGTACTAGGATTCGAACCTAGACAAACTGATCCAGAGTCAGTTGTGCTACCGTTACACTATACCCCATTTTAACCACAATTGAGGCTTTTTCTGACTTGCTTCTGTCGGGCCGGATATACTATCGACACCCGTTACGACACCCGAACTCCGTTTCCGACACCCAGCGACACCCGGACAGGAGCAAGACACCATGACGAAGACTAAAGTAGCGAAACGCGACACCCGCGCCAAGTCGAAGCCCCGTGACTGCCCGTTGTGGCAGCATCCTAACGGCCAGTGGTGCAGAAAGATCAAAGGCCGGGCGCATTACATGGGCACCGAACTGACCGCGGCCCTGGCGAAATGGGCCGATGAAAAGGACGACCTCTTGGCGGGCAGGACGCCGCGGGCTCGACGAGAGGAGGCCATGACCGTGCACAAGCTGTGCAACCAGTTTCTGGCCGCGAAAGAAATCAAGATGACGTGTGGAGAACTATCGAGCCGGATGTTTGGCGAATATTATGAAATCTGCCAGATAGTCATCGATTCGATGGGGAAGGATCGACAAGTCGAAGACGTGCACCCCGAAGACTTCGACCGGCTCCGCACTCGTTTCGCCAGCTTGGCCCCCGTCACGGTGTCGAAGCGTGTGCAAATGGTCCGCAGTTTGTTCGGGTTTGCTTTCAACGAAGATCAACAATTGATTGCCAAGCCCGTGTTGTTCGGCGTGACGTTCAAGAAACCGTCTAAATCTCGTTTACGCGCGGCCCGGAACGCCGCCGGAACGAAAATGATAGAGGCCGAAGACCTGCGAAAAATCCTCCACGCGGCAAAGGCGCCTTCGGTGCGGGCCATGATTCTTTTGGGATTGAATGCAGGTATGGGCAATACCGATCTTGCTGCCTTGCCCCGTTCGGCTCTCGACCTAACCCGCGGTTGGATCAACTATCCAAGACCGAAAACCGGCATCGCTCGACGCGTTCCGCTCTGGCCTGAGACGATCGAAGCGTTGCGGCGGGCACTGGCGAACCGCATCGAGCCGAAGAAACCGGAAGACGGGGATCTAGTATTCACCACGCGTCTCGGGCAGCGCTGGGTCAGAGTGAAGCCGCGGCCGAACGGCCAAGTGATCGTGGCGGACAGCATCGGCTTGGAGTTCAAGAAGCTACTGAAGATGCACGGATTAGCACGACCGCGGCTATCATTTTACGCCCTGCGCCATATTCACCGTACCATTGCGGACGGATCGAAAGATCAAGCGGCATGCGATCTAATCATGGGTCACGGCAGCGACAGCATGGCCAATACTTACCGCGAGAGAATTGACGATTCGCGATTGCTAGCCGTGACCGAAACCGTACGAACCTGGCTCTGGCCCCAAACTGAAACCGACGTAAAAAGCTAGTGGAAACGGCAGCCCAATGAACTGCCAAAACTCGTTCAGCCGGAGCTACCACCGTTGCGCCGACTACGAGCGGGCGGCCCAACACGAAGCTCGGAACATGTCGAAAAAGAAAAAAGCCCGCGTTCTCGGCTGCCGACGAACTCGACAGCGAGCTAAGGTACGACCTGCCTCTTCGGTCGCGCAGCCAATGCCGCATCCGCCGATACCACGCCCACGCCGCTGGCGATTCGCCGAACAGCGACTCCGCCACGCTCCACAGATGCGTGCAGGCGTGGAAGAAGTCGAGCGTCCAGCGCCACGGCAGACACCGGCCGGGCCGCCAGGGGTCGGCCATTCGCGACAACACGCGGTGAAAAAACTGCTGCGGATGATGCCCGCCATCACTGAGATACGCCAGCCGCGGACACGATCTCCCCAACGCGTGCCACGTCGTCACCACGGCGGTCAACAACGCGCTCATCTGCGCCGTCAAACGAGCCTGACCGGGTTCCGGCATCTGACCCAGATACACGGTCCCCAGCCGGTTGCCCCGGCGATCGTGCACCGACAGCGTGCCGGTCGCCGCCTCCTGATAGCCTTGGCCGCGGATCGGCACCATCACCCCATCGCGACCGGTCGCCAGCGTCGGCCGATGTTTTCCCGACGACTTCTCGGCCTCGGTCAATAATTCCACCAGACGCTGCACGCGGGCGGTTTCGCCGGGCTCGACCACTCCGTCACGCACCGTCCGCACGACCTTACGCAACGACGCCACCGACCAGGACAC
>JBGQCZ010000603.1:0-3986 GCA_041495645.1 Gemmataceae bacterium
CGGCTGGGGTTGGAATACGCTCGAAGTTGTTCTCACTTATATTCGCAACGAGGTGGCCAAGCCCGCACTGGGCGATCACGACGCCGACAAATACACACCGTTTCTCTGGACCGTGTTTCTATTTATCTTGGTGAACAACTTGCTGGGTCTGGTGCCATTCATGGGCTCAGCGACCGGCAGCATCTGGGTAACTGGCGCTTTGGCGATTTGCGCGTTTTTTGTCATACACGGTGCAGCGGTCTTCAAGCATGGGCCAATTCATTACGTGAAATCCTACTACCCGCACATTGACGCGCCGGGCGGTGCGTTCATCGGCGTGTTCATCGCCGGTATTGAGATTTTTGGCCACGGGATTAAGGCTTTTGTGCTGGCTGTTCGTTTGTTTGCCAATATTTTCGCAGGACACACGGTCTTGGCCGTGATCCTGACGTTCGTGGTCATGGCGAAAGATCTGCCGGCGCTGTTTCATGTCTCGATTGGCCTAGGCAGTGCGCTATTTATCGTTACTCTAAGTTTTCTCGAATTGTTCGTCGGATTCCTTCAAGCCTACGTGTTCACTTACCTGACCGCGATTTTTCTGAGTATGACCCTGCACCCCGAGCATTGATCGGGGCGGATAACCGGGAAACCTTTTCGATCCCTCACACGGAGAATGCGATCCATGAAAGCGATTCAACTGCTCGGTCTGGCTTTCCTCGCTGTGCTGGCGCTGGCCTCGCCGGCGATGGCGGGCGGTTTGCTCGATGGGAAGCAAGGGGCCGCCGGCTTTGGCGTGGGCCTCGCCATCATCGGCGCCGGCATCGGCCTCGGTAAGATTAGTTCGTCAGCGGTGGAAAGCATGGCGCGCCAGCCGGAGGCAGCCGGACAAATCCGCGGCGCCATGATCATCCTCGCGGCCATGCTTGAAGGCGCCACATTCTTCGGCCTGCTGATCTGCATGCTCTGCTTGTTCTTCTCATAATCGCACCAGTTTCCCTCGATCACACGAAGAGGTTTGTGATGTTCCGCTTGTTGGTCGGAATTGGCTGTTTCGCAATGCTTGCCATCGGCGCCGGCTGCAGCTCGTCGAAAGAGGAGGCCAAACATGCGCCCGTTTGGAAGGCCGACGGTCACTTTCCGGACGGAAAGGATGAGAAGAAATACGACACGGCCAAGAAGGCGGATCGCGAAGAATTGGTAACCGATTTGAGCGATCCTGAGCGTGTCCACGAACTGGCCAAAGACGAGCCGCCCGATATTTTCGGCCTGAAACGTTGGGACCTGGGACTGTGGTCAATCATCATCTTCCTGATCCTGTTCTTCGCCCTGAAGAAGTTCGCGTGGAAACCCATGATCGACGGCTTGCACAAGCGCGAGGCGAACATCCAAAGCGCTTTGGACGCAGCGGAAAAGTCCCGCAAGGAAGCGATGGAACTGCACACGCAGGTGGACGCCAAGTTGAAGGCGGCGGGTGGCGAGATCGCCAAGATGATGGACGAGGGCCGCCGCGATGCGCAAATGTTGAAGGACCAGATGGTGGCCGATGCCAAGTCCGAGATTCAGCACGATCGCGACCGGCTCCACCGCGAAGTGGAGACCGCCAAAGACCAGGCTTTGCAAGAAATCTGGCAGCAATCCGTAGCGCTCGCCACCGCGATTTCGGGCAAGGTGATCCGCCGCAACCTGACTCAGGACGATCATCAACGTCTGTTGGATGAGTCTCTGGCGGAATTGAAAACGTCCGGAACGGGCATCGGCAAACGGTACGCCTGAGCCGCTTGCGGCTTTGCGAGGGTCAAAATGGCCGCGGCCATCGACGCCAAACACGAAACCGTTTACGACGTGGGCAGCCAGCAGGTTGGCCGAGTCTACGCCGAGGCTCTGCTCAGCGCCGCCGCCAAGCAGGGCAAGGCCGATGCCATGCTCGATCAGCTCGATTCGCTGGTCCGCGACGTGTTTGCGTCCAGTCCTGACTTCGAGCGATTCCTGGCCAGCCGCGCGATCCGCCGCCATGCCAAGCAGCAGGTGATCGAGTCCACGCTTGGCGGCAAAGCCGATCCGATGTTCGTGAATTTTCTCTTGGTCCTGAATGACAACGACCGCTTGAATGCGATCCGCCCGATTTGGTCGACCTATCGCAATATGTACGACGTTAAGCAACGGCGCATCCGGGTCAAGGTCCGCTCCGCCGCCGCTTTGAGCCCGGCCCAGGAAGAACGATTGAAAAAGGATTTGCACGACGCGTACAACTTGGAACCGCTGATCGAGGTTCGCGTCGAGCCCGACCTTCTCGGCGGAATGGTCGTGCAAGTGGGCGACATGTTGTTCGACGGTTCGGTCCGCTCCCAGTTGGATCGTCTGCGCAATCAATTGATGGTGAGAAGCAGTTATGAGATTCAAAGCCAACGAGATCGCTTCAGTTCTTGACCAGCAAATCACGGCCTATCGCGACAAATTGGAGTCGCGGGAGACGGGCCGTGTGCTGGAAGTGGGCGACGGCATCGCCCGCTGCTACGGCCTCTCCGGCGTCATGTCCGGCGAGATGGTCGAATTCACGCGCACGGGCGTGCGGGGCATGGCACTCAACCTCGAAGAAACCTCGGTCGGCATCGTCATCCTCGGCGATCACTTGGAGATCACCGAAGGCGACGAGGTCCGCACCACGGGTCAGTTGCTCGACGTGCCCTGCGGCGAGGCGATGATCGGCCGCGTTGTCGATCCGCTCGGCAACCCGATGGACGGACTCGGCCCGGTCGTCTCGTCGCATCGCCGCCCACTCGAAACCGTCGCTCCCGGCGTGGCGGGCCGCCAACCTGTGAACCAGCCGCTGCAAACCGGCATCAAGGCCATCGACAGCATGACGCCGATCGGCCGCGGCCAGCGCGAACTCATCATCGGCGACCGCAAGACCGGCAAGACCGCGATCGCCATCGACACGATCATCAATCAGAAGGAAGAAAACGTCATCTGTGTGTACGTCGCGGTCGGCCAGAAAGAATCGACCGTGGCCGGCATCGTCGAACAGTTGCGCAAGCACGGGGCGATGGACTACACGATCGTCGTGGTCGCCTCGTCCGCCGCCGCCGCACCATTGCAGTACATTGCCCCCTACGCCGGCACGTCGATGGCCGAGTACTTCATGTACGAGCAGGGCAAGGACACGCTTTGCATCTACGACGACTTGACCAAGCAAGCCGCTGCCTACCGCCAATTGTCGCTGCTTCTCCGCCGCCCGCCCGGTCGCGAAGCTTATCCCGGCGACATTTTCTATTGCCACAGCCGCTTGCTCGAACGGTCCGCCAAATGCGCCGAGCGCTGGGTCATCGTGCCACAGAATACTGACACTTCGAAGACAGCCGACGATTGGGGCGTCAATTCGGCAGCCGAATCGTCGCGGAAGCGCAACCCCGGCGAGGCCGGTAAGGTTTATATAGGGAAGCTCGAAAAGCACCACGCGGAGAAGGATGATCTGCCCAAATTCCCCGGTCACAAATTGGCGAAGATTTACGGCACCGGCGGATCGCTGACCGCCTTGCCAATCATTGAGACGCTTGAAGGCGAGGTGTCGGCCTACATTCCGACCAACGTGATCTCGATCACCGACGGTCAGATTTACCTTCAGCCCGGCTTGTTCTTCGCCGGTGTGCGGCCTGCCGTGGACGTGGGCATCTCGGTGTCTCGCGTGGGCGGCAACGCCCAAATCCCGGCCATGAAATCGATCGCGGGCGGTCTGCGGCTCGACCTGGCCAACTTCCGCTCCCTCGAA
Source organism: Gemmataceae bacterium (assembly GCA_041495645.1). Classification (GTDB taxonomy): domain Bacteria; phylum Planctomycetota; class Planctomycetia; order Gemmatales; family Gemmataceae; genus JBGQCZ01. The sequence continues at coordinate 3,746 of JBGQCZ010000603.1, forward strand.
GCCTTTGCCCAACTTGGCACCGACCTCGACAAAGCGACGCAGTCGCAGCTCGACCGCGGCTATCGAATCGTCGAAGTGCTGAAGCAGCCGCAGTTCAAGCCGATGCACGTGGTCGATCAGGTGTTCAGTATCTTCGCCGGCACGAAGGGACATCTCGACAAGATTCCGGCCACCCGCGTGCGGGAGTGGGAGACGGAGTTCCACGCCTTCATGCGGGAGCAGAGAACCGAAGTCCGCAACG
>JBGQCZ010000604.1:0-3985 GCA_041495645.1 Gemmataceae bacterium
AGTCAGATGCGATCCTGCTTTGATCGTTCGCTGAAGGTTCTTTCCCTTCAACATGCCGACGTCGTCGATGAATTCCGGCGGCACCGACTCTTTCGGGAACGGCTTGCGGACAAACAACTCCTCGGGTTTCTCCAGCTTCATGCCCTGGTCGAGGTTCTTGGCCGCGACCAGCACGGGGATCATTTCGCCTTTGTTGCTGGCGCCGAGTTTGGCGGTCAAAAACGCCGCCACCAGGCCGCAGCCAATGGCGAGCGCCAGCAAAATCATGTTCTTCTGCTTCATCGATGAATCCTCAAGGGTGCAAGTGGGGTGAAACCGGAACACCTCGGGCGCGGTTCGACCTGGTTCTGGGCGTAGCCGCAGGCTGTCGCGGCCCAGGTTCGTCCACCCGGTAGACTCGCGGGTCGCTTCGCCGTTCAAACCATAGGTCACGATTCGAACGACTGCGAAATCTGATCCTTCAAAACCCGCGGATCGCCTCGCCCGGATTGTTCCAGGCGTATCGAGTTTGACCCCGCTTACCATTTCGACCGGATGGGACGCGGGGCTTCAACGTTTCTTCCGTAGATAGCGAAACTGCCTGAATTGAGGCAAAGACGGGAATTGGGGCTGATGCCGAGTTTCAGGGGCGAAGTCCCAAGTTGGCGAACGCAGCGAACTTGGGTTCAACGTTGCTCAGGCCAGCCAGTGAAAGAACGCCAAGGTACCCAAAAACCCCACGCACAGCGGTACGCCGTAGGGGAGGCGCACCCACATGGGCCGGCGTGCTTGGGCGCGATCGGCCGCTTTTTTCGGGCCTTGCGTCAACAACACTTGCAAGTCCACGAAGATTTCGCGGAAGTTGCGGACGTTGCTGCTAAACGCACGCCTCATTACCATCATGATCAGGCCGAAGATGCCCCCGACGATCGTGCCCGCACAAAATGCATAGAGCAAGATCATCAACCCGTCGTGGCCCGCGAACTGCGCGTTGCCCGTGCCGAAGAACGCGCCCAGCCAGGCGCCGAATCCCATCTGCATCTTCACGTCGCCCTGACCCATGCCCCCGATGAACAGAATCGGGAACAACAGGAAGAACCCCACGGCCGTGCCAAGCAGGCTATATCCGAAACCGCCTTGGCCCGCGTCCACGGCCGCCCCGAGAGTGTGCAGGATGCCAAGCAGCCAGCCGCTGACGACCAACGACAGCGTGAGCCAGTTGGGAACCTTGAAGGCCCAACCATCGATGATGGCAGCCAGGATCATACCGACGCTGATGATGACAACAGGCGCGAGATTGGGAGTGCCGGGTGCGACGGCATTCCAGATCAAATGCGCCGCGAAGTCGATGATGACGAACAATACCGCGAGAAACGGCACTTGCGCCATTTGGAGGACAAACGCGCGGTCGATCCCGAGGTCGTCCTTCGCGGCGGCAGCGGTAATCGGAGATGGCGGAGCGGTCAGAGCATTAGACATGGGCATCCTCCGGACGTTGGGGCGCGCTGCCGAACGAATTCGGCCAGCTGGGCATTAAACGACGCCCGGCGAGGCGAAGCTCACAAGCAGAGCCGCGACACGCCGTTCAGTGAACACAGTCAGAGGCCGGAAGTAGGACCGGAGTCCCGCTTTCCGGCCTCTGTTGGTGAATCGCGATCAGCTGGCAGTCGGGGCGATGGCGGTGCCAACGGCTTGGAAGGTCGTGTTGGCATTCTGGCCCAGGGTGGTGATGGCGGCGATGCAGACCACGATGATCAGGGCCAGCATTACAGCGTACTCGACCGCGGTCGGGCCGTCTTCGCGCTTCAGGAAGTTTACAACGCTCTTCAACATTTCAAAACACTCCAGGAAGGAAAGTACGGGCGATCGGGTCAGGGTTGCAGTTGACTCAGCTTGCAGTCGGGGCAATCGCGGTGCCGACGGCTTGGAAGGTGGTGTTGGCATTCTGGCCCAGCGTGGTGATCGCGGCGATGCAGACCACGATAATCAGGGCCAACATGACGGCGTATTCGACGGCGGTCGGGCCGTCTTCACGCTTCAGGAAGTTCACGACGCTCTTCAACATGGCTCGCTCCAGGTGTCAGAAGGAAGTTGCGGGAAAAAACTCGCGAGCGAGGGGTTTCCTCGCTCGCATCGAACGTTGACTCAGCTAGCGGTCGGGGCAATCGCGGTGCCGACGGCTTGGAAGGTGGTGTTGGCATTCTGGCCCAACGTGGTGATCGCGGCGATGCAGACCACGATAATCAGGGCCAGCATGACGGCGTATTCGACGGCGGTCGGGCCGTCTTCACGCTTCAGGAAGTTCACGACGCTCTTCAACATGCTTTCTCCAAGGTTGAAAGACAACGAAAACAAGGGTTCACGGTACGAGGAAACACAAACGATCGTTACGACGCCGCGCCGACATTCAAGGCGACGTTTGAGAACGTGGCATTCGCATTCTGGCCGAGCGTGGTGATTGCGGCGATACACACGACGACGATCAGCGCGAGCATGACCGCATATTCGACTGCAGTGGGACCGTCTTCCTTGTGCAGGAAGGACACGGAAGATTGAACGAGTTTTCGGAGCATGGTGGCCTCTGTTGGTACTACCGGGGTTCGCGTTGGGGCGAGGTCGAGTTTTTTTGACCCGCTCGCAAGTCTTGGCGGCTGGTCTTGTTGCCCCGGGCTGAGCGGGTTCCGGGTTGGGCGAGAGTTGGTTGGTTGGCATGCCGTTCGAACCACTCACGCCACAACCGTAGGTCGAGTGCGCAATCCTGTCAACTTCTGCGGACAGAAATTCTCGCTTTTTGGGAAAAATCGGCACCGCGCAGCGAACCGGCAGGACCGGCGCATTGACCGCGATTCTGCAAAATGTGCTGAAATAAGGCGATTTTCTGCAACCTGGCGGCGGAAATGTCGCGCTCAATCCACGTATGCGAATTCGTTCAGATTGAAAAGGATCAGACAAAAATCCGTGATTCGATTTGCTTGAACGGGCGATCCCAAGAACGTCGTCGCGGCGCGCAGTTCCTCGGTGCGCGGCGATCGGCCCAACGCTCGCCGATACGCTTTTCTCACAATTGTTTGGGCATCCCCCGCCAGAAGCGCCGCGAATTCTTTCGCTTGCTCGCGCGCCAGCGGCCCATTCATCATGATGAGCGCCTGCGGCGCGAACGTGCTGACCGGCCGCACGGCGCACGAATTCAGCGTGTCCGGCTGGTCGAACGCCTCCAGCAGCGGCTGGCGCACGTTTCGCTTCGCGTACATGTAAAGGCTGCGCCGCGCATGTTGCCGGGCATCCGGCGTTACCTTCCACAGTCCGTCCGGCTCGTCCTCGGTGAAAATCAAGTCGTAGACCTCCTTTTCCAGCGGCACGCGCACCATCGGCCCGCCGACGCGGCGGTTCGGCGTGCCGGCCGCCGCCAGCATCGCGTCGCGCAAGGCCTCGGCCTCCAGCCTGGTGCGATTCATTCGCCAGAGCAACTGATTATCGGGATCGACGCCGGAATTTCGGGTTTTTGACGACTGACGATACGTCGCCGATAGGACCATCAATCGATGCAGATGCTTCGTGGACCAACCGCAGTGCGGCAACTCAATGGCCAGCCAATCGAGCAGTTCGGGGTGCGTGGGGAGCTGGCCGCGCGCGCCGAAGTCGTTCGGCGTGCCTACAATGCCGCGGCCGAAATGATGCTGCCAAATTCGATTCACCCAAACGCGAGCCGTAAGCGGATGATCGGCCCGCGTCAACCACTTCGCCAAATCGGCGCGCGACAGCGAGCCGGGGGGTTTATCCCCTCGGAACCAGCCGAGGGGTTTATCCCCTCGGTGTTCGACATCCAACACCCGTGGAAATCCGGCCGCCACTTGCTCCGCCTTGCTCTTCACGTCGCCGCGTTTCAGCACGAACGTCGCGGGCGGCTTCTCGTCGTCGGCCACGGTCCACGCCTGGGCTGGCGGCGGCGGTGATTGCGCTTCCCAGGCGTGGATCTCGGCCCGAATCGCTTGCCGCTTGCCGCGAT
>JBGQCZ010000605.1:0-3967 GCA_041495645.1 Gemmataceae bacterium
GATCAGAACTCGTTGGCGCAAAAGGGAAAGAAAGTCGGCTGACATTGAAAGGGGGACCTCATCGGAAGCGCGACACTATCAGATGAGGATAGAACAAACGACGAGGTTCATCCAGATGAAGAAAAAGGCCGCCCCCGGACCAGCATTCCTTTACCAGACCGAAGGCGGCCATGTAAAAAATTGGCCATGAGGCGAGGCATCATGCCTAGCTCATGGCCTGTGGCCCCACGATCCCTGCAGGGCACCAATGCCGGGGAACCGATCGCTGAGGCTGCAGTACGGCGGCCGTCCGAGTGCAGCCCGACCTCGCCAATCCGTGGTCGCTTGTCGTTGGGCCGTCCTGGCCCTTGGCGGATCGGTTCGATCCGGCGTTGGCTTTGGGGTTCATCCTTGAGCGGCAACGATCCGTCGCGTCCGGTACGACGGACGTAGCTTCTTCGCGGCGGCGCCGAATGGCATGACCGCGATCAGATTGCACGATGTTTCAAGTCGTGGTTGAGACAAACCGCTTGCGAATCCAGTTTGTCACGGAATGATGAAGAAGATCAGCGCCCGAAAAATTCTGGGGCCAGACAATCGGCCTGAAGACAATAAGGAGGGGCCGACGGATGTCGTGAAATCAACGCAACGTTGAAGATTCGTCATGGAATCATCCATCCTGGCAGCCCGCCGTCGAGAGCGGGCAAATCATCTGGGTTGTTACCTTACCGTCAAAAAAAGCACTGTCAACGATTTTCCACTCGGTAATTTCACGAGCTGTTCCTTTTTCTCAAATGCTTGGAGAGCAATAGATTGCGCGAGAATCCCAGCTCTTCATGATTTAGCGCCCATACGAATGTTGAAGTGTCATAGAGACATGCGGAGCTGCACTAGTGTCCGACAGCTCAAGGGTTTACAGTCGATTGGAGCACCAGCTGTAGAGCTGCAAAAAATAATCTGAAAAACCCTCGCGGCGTGGGAGATGCCTTGGTGAACCCGGATTACAGATGGGCGCCTCACCCCCGGATTATGGATCCCACTACAATCTCGGCACAAGGCCAGAGGATGGGCTTGCAAGCACCGGAGGAATCAAAAGTTTGGCTCCCTTCGGGTTCTCATCGGTTCGCCAAATGAAATACATCCCGCCAGAGTCGCCGCGAAGGCAATAGCACTATAACCGCGATCTGAAACCGGTCAAGCGTCGAAGCTGGATTCGTGGCCGGCACGGCATTCCGAGAATAGTCTGACTCGGTCAGGGTCTGCATGACTTCATGAGGTTCTTCCCATGCCCGGCATTTCCATCGCCACCGGCGTGTTGCTCATTGCGTATAGTTGCTATTCGTTTGCGATTGCCGAAGGCGCACCGAAAACCGCATTGATTCCAGCCGGTTTTGGAATTGGATTTCTCATTTGTGGTTTGATCGGGTTGAAAGAGAAATTCCTGAAGCACGCAATGCATCTCGCAGCAGTGATTGGATTGGTCGGCTTCGCTGGCGGAGCAATCTTGGGATTTCCAAATCTCCCGGATCTTGTCATGCAGCGAATTGAAGATCCAAAGCTGTTGAACAAGGCCCGTTCGCAAAACATGCTGGCTCTGGTTTGTCTGATCTTCGTAATCATGTGCGTGAATTCGTTCATTCAGGCCCGGGCACGGCGCAAACAACAAGGCTCACCTGAGATTCCGAAATAGCTCCGTCGTGAAATACCGTTCCATACGGTCCGGAAACACCGTGACAATCCGCGCTTGTCCACCGAGCCGGCGCGACGCTTCGACGGCGGCGAGATAGTTCAGGCCCGAACTGGGACCAACTGGAAAACCGCGAAGAATGAGTCGGCGGGTGGTTTCCAATGCCTCTCGATCATCTACTTCAAGCTCGACCAGTCCCGGCAGAAGTTCTGGCCGGTAAATCTTTGAAATGCCGTCGGCAACCCCCGGAATGCGCGTGCTGAAACTGCAACATTCCACGTCTCCTAAGGCACCGCCGGCAACCGGCCGAGCCGCAAATGGCACCACGCGGCAACCGCTGTCGCAAATCCCCTGGAACAACCCAACCAGCGTGCCGCCGGTGCCAACCCCGCTTACGACGCCATCAATCAGACCGCCCGGCACCTGCGTCAGAATTTCCGGGGCCGTGCGAAATCGGTGCGCCGCCGCATTGTCCGGATTCTCGAACTGCCGCGGCAGGAAGATGTTCGGCTCCGAAGCCATCGCTTCGGCGCGTTCAATCGCTCCGCGAATGCCTTGTTCCTTCGGGCTAAACGAAACTTGTCCTCCAAAAGATCGAATCATCAAAGATCGCTCATCGCTGACGCCTTCTGGCATCACCGCCAAGAACTTGACGCCAAGCTGAGCGCACGCCAGGGCCATGGCAATACTCGTGGATCCGCTTGAAGCTTCGACAACCGTCGATTCGCAGTTGATGCGGCCCTCGCGCCAGGCTTTTTCCAGAATAAAGCCGGCAATGCGGTCTTTGGTCGAACCACTCGGATTGAGGAACTCCAATTTGCACCAGATGGAAGGGCCTGTCGAATCGAGGCACACCGGAGCGAGCGGAGTTCGCGCGGTTTGATCGAGATAGCGGCCATCAGTTGGAAGAGGGACCATGAGCAACACCAACAAAGACTGCGGATTCAAACAAGTCGGCGCGCGATGCGCAGTGCGCCATTCGCCGGTTCAAATACCGGCGTAACAGGTTCTGGGTTGATTCCGTCGGCACGCAACGCCTCGAGAAATCGTTGGCGATATCGCAAGCTATTGACAATTACACCGCCGGTTATGGCGAGCGGTAAACGGTCGGGTGGGAGTTTGAGTTTTCGAGCGGCTGCCGCCGTGGTTCGGGCCAGTTCCGTTGCCTCGCGCTCGACAATCCCGACGGCTATCGGATCGCCTTCTTCCGCGGCCGATAGCACAAGTGGTGCAATCGTCGCAAGTTTGGCCCGATCCCATGTTCCTCGATAGACCGCGTCGATCATTTGCAGTGGTTCGCTCAAGCCCATAAAAGCAAGAATTGTCTTGGTCAAGACTGTCGCATCGCCGCATCCGTCCGAAGCCCTGGCGACGGCCCTCGTTCCGGCCAGCGCCAAAGCATAGGCGCTGCCTTCATCACCCAGCAGATAACCCCACCCTCCCGAACGATCGAAACGGCCGTCCTTGGAGCGTCCAAATGCAATTGAACCGGTGCCGGCAATAACCGCAAGGCCCCAGCCGTCGGGCGTGCCTGCTTCCAGCAATAGCACCGCGTCGTTCACGACTTCCACGGTTGTTGCAAGGCGCAATCGTCGAGCAATTTCTTTGATGACCGCGACTGAATCGGGATGATCGGCGCCGGCCATTCCGAGCGCGGCAGCGGCAACAGGGCCGCGCTCAAACCGTGCCGCGGCGAACGCTGCCGACACCGCCTCATCCAAAGCTTTCGCCGCTCGTTCCTCACCGACTGCTTGAATGTTGGATGGGCCGGCTAATCCTTGGCTCAGAATCACTCCGGTTTGCTCGCGTTCGGCCAAGAATGCGACCGTGTGGCTTCCGCCGCCGTCGATGCCAATCACCAGATCCGTCAATTTGCGGGGCATGTCGAAGATCACTGATTTTCAGTTTTTTTTGCCCGGCGTGCCGGGTCGGAGGAAGTGTGCTCAAATGGTTCATATGTCGGCCGGCCATCGGCGCCTTCACCCGTCAACAGCAAGATTTTTTGCTCGGCGTTGCGAAGCTGATCATAGCAATGCTTCAACAAAGCGACGCCGGTTTCGTAACGGGCGAGCGCGCTTTCCAGGCTGATCTCGCCATTTTCCAGGTCGCGCACCACGGCTTCGAGCTGGCCGAGGGCGTTCTCGAACGGCAACGGCTTGTCGGACTCTGGTTGGGTCGGATTCATGAGGAGGTTCCGAAGCGAGTCATGGCTGGCGTTGGGGTTCAGTCGATTCAACGCGGCTGAGTATGCGCCCGCCATGAACGGTAGTGACAAGCCGATCGCCCGCCTGCACCTGGTCC
>JBGQCZ010000606.1:0-3961 GCA_041495645.1 Gemmataceae bacterium
GAGGCTGTGAATCCGACCTTTCTGCTGGCACTTCGCAAACCGGCCGACGAGGGCCGCTAATATGCCGTTCCAGACGCGGCTTACGCTGGTCCTTGGGGCCGTCGTCATCCTCAATCTCGCCATGCGCGATTACCTGGGTTCTTACTCGCGACCGGGATTCATACTAACCATCGTTAGTCTAATCATCGCTCTGACCGCATGCTGGGTTCCCGATCTCGCGGGGACAGCGCACGGCCACCCGGATGGACCCGTGCGGCGCGACGGGCCCCTGACCCTGATGGCGGCCGCCACCGTACTTCTTTCGGCGATCAATATCGCGTCAACCTACGGGGCCTTCATCGAGCATCGCGCGATGATTCGTGCGGCCAACGGTTTCGCGATCGCCGGCTTTGCCCTTTGCCTCTCGTTTCTCGGTCGACTCGCACTACGTCGACTCAGGAAAGAGAACTCGGACGGCCGTTTGATCCTTGGCTGGTTGGTCGCGGCGATTGTGCTCGGAGTGGGCGTGCGTGGGAGCGCGATCCTTGCCAGCCCCGACCCGGTCATTGACGTCTTCGCCATGATGCGTGACCTGACTGATCACTTGCTGGCCGGGCGCAATCCCTACACCCACGACATCGTGACTCCCTACGGCACTCCGCGTGCCGACGCGGAATCGATCGTGGAACCGCCCGACTCGCGCCCGGCAGGATATCCGCCGCACGCTTTGCTGATTGCCGCACCGGTGCGGCTGCTCCGTGCCGATCCACGCTGGGCGAACGTAATCTGCGACGCTCTGGCCGCCCTCGCACTATTCCTGATTGGAATTCGGCGATCGCAGCGGGCCATCGGGTTTGTGGCCGCCGCGGCTTGGCTCTTTCTCCCTTTGTCGACCATCATGATCGAGTCGGCCTGGTACGAACCCATGCTCGGTGCGTTGTTCGGACTCGGGCTCTGGCTGGCGGAGTCATCCGGATGGCGTCGCTGGATCGGATACGGACTTGTCGGCTTCGGGATGACGGCCAAACAATACGGTGTGGCGATCTTACCCGCCCTGGCCTGGCGGCATCGGCGGTACTGGCGTCCAATGCTGTTCGGACTAGCCGTGGGCACGCTGGTGATGCTGCCCTGGTTCGCGTGGTCGCCGTACGACTTTCTCGACATCGTGCTGTTCAAACACCTGGATCGCCCGCCGCAACATGAACGCGCGCTAACCGTGGCCGGCGCCTGGTTTCATCTGACGGGCGATGTTTTGCCTCGCGAAATGCTTTGGGCGGTCGCCGGTCTTCTAATCGGGGTAACGAGTTGGCGAGGCCCTCGAACTGGTGCGGCCACCGCATTGGGCCTTGGCACCGCACTTCTGGTATTCAGTCTGTTTCACACGCAGGGCTTCTTCAACTACTTTTACCTGGTGCAATATCTGTGGCTGCTGGGCGCGGTCGGCCTCGTTCCTCAGACCGCCGCCGAAGCGGCGACTCGCGAAATATCGTCGTGAGTTTTCGCGGCCTCGGGTTCCGCGCGAGGCCGACGCCATTCCATTCGCGCCAAGCGCCAGGCTATGAACGCGATGAAACAGAATCGGCCGAACCGCAGCGCGTTGCCAAAGTGATTCATGAACACCTCAGAGAGATCGTCGCCGCCGATCGAGTACGGCAAGGACTTCAAGTATTCGTCTGCGTATTCGGGCAGGACAAGGTACCAGACCGGAAAGGTGACATAGGTAAGAATGTCGAGCAGCGCCGCGCCCCAGGCCAGACGGCGATCCGTTCGAACGAGCGGCAGCAGCAGCGGCGCAAACCACAAGATCCATTGAGGAGAGTAGAACACCGCCAAGCCGACAAAGACCAGCAGCACCAGGGTGCAGCGGCGCAGTAGACTCGCCAGGTCGCGAATCGGGGTCGCGAGCCCCGTGGCCGTTACCGCCGCCAAACATGTCAGTCGAAACAGGGCGCCGATCGTTCCGTCGGCCAGTCCAGTCGGCATGACGCATCCGTAGAGGATCATGCCATGTTCGGTTGGGCGCATTAATTGGAATTGATAAGGGCCTACGAGACTTTGCCAGTCGGCGCCGAACAGCAGTGGCGTGAACGCAAACAACCCCGTCGCCGCAAAGACGAAACCGAATCGGGTAGCCTCGCGCCGGTCGGGCCACAGAAATCGCAAAATCAGCGGCGCGAACAGCACCGGGTAGACCTTGACGAGGGTCGCCGCGGCAAGGACCAGCGCCGCGGCTACAACGTATCGGCGGCCCAAAAACGCGAACGCCAGTCCGGTCAGCAACGCCGGCAGAACATCGTAGCGATTGAGCGCGAAGAACAGCGCAGCCGGCAACAGCAACAATAGCGATCCGCCGTGCAATCCGGTCCCTTCGCCGTAGCCCCATTCGAGCACTACGATCAGTGCCAGCAACGCGGCAAACATGATGCCCACGTATAATCGCGATGCGATAACGAATAATTTCAGAATGCGAAACTCTTGTTCGGTTTCGGGCTCATGCGCCGCGATATTCTGATAATCGCAATCCAATAGCGCTGCCGGGATCGGCACTTGCCGCCAGTCGGGTTGGATCCAGAATCCGGCCCGAAATAACAGCAACATGGCGTGCGGATATTCCAAAAAATATCGCGGGCGCAGTTCGTGGTCAGTGGCCAAGTAGCTTGAAAACCGTTCGTACGCGATGCGTCTGGGTCTTTGGGCAGCGCCCGCCTGTCGGCCCAATTCCGCGTTCAGCCCGCGCTGCGCCATCGCGGTCAAGTCGAATTCGTCGTAAATCAGCGAGGGCAGGAAGTGCGGATCGGGAGGCGGCGCCATTCGGTCGTTTTGGGCCGTGCCCAACCACGCACCGAGCGCCACACACGGCCCCAGGATCAGGATTACGCGACGGAGGAAGCGAAATCGGGCGGTTCGAGAATCCGATTCGGGCATTGCCATAGTCAGACCCCGCCAAGACGGGGAAAGTCTCCTGATCTGTTGCATCGTGAGAGTAGCGTTATTCAACGAATCGCCGGGCATGTCGGCCACTCGGCAGCGAACGACTCGCCGCATCTGCCAAAATGAAGGATTCAGAGCTGGCAGGTTTATTCCCGGGCAAAGAACGTGATTGCCGGCAAGCACGCGGCATGTTAAGAAATAGGTGTACCCGCCTGAGTCCTTCCTTCCGAATATCGTTTTGGCCCCCGACCTCCCTGCCAGGGCCGATTCATGCCGCGTCTCGTTGTCTTGGGTATGCTGTTGCTGGCCGGCGACCTGCACGCCGCCGACCCGACACGCGCATTCCATTTCGAAAATGACATCGAACCGCTGCTGAGCCGCTACAACTGCAATTCCTCGGGCTGCCACGGCAAAGCCGAAGGCCAGAACGGCTTCAAGCTCAGCGTCTTTGGTTACGACCCGGCGGCGGATCGCGCAGCTTTGGTAAAGGAAGATCGCGGGCGAAGGATACTTCCCACAGCACCCGAGCAGAGTCTCCTGTTGCGAAAGGTCTCCGGGCAGGTTGCTCACGGCGGCGGGATTCGCATTCGCGCCGGCACCGAGGATTACGAGATCATTCGCAAGTGGATCGCCATTGGCGCTCCCTTTGGCGATCCAAATGCCCCCCGCGTGGCCGCCCTGCGAATCGAACCCGAAGAGAAGATTCTGGCGATGCACTCCGGGCAACAGCTGCGCGTCGTTGCGCGATTCTCCGACGACCGCGAAACCGACGTCACCCGCCACGCCAAGTTTCAATCCAACAACGAAGGTCTTGCCCTCGTCAGTGCCAACGGTTTGGTGAATACGCTCGACTCCCCGGGTGACGTAGCCGTCATGGCCAGCTTTCTCGGCCAAGTCGCGACGTTCCGCGCCATCGTTCCGCTGCCCCTCAACAATGCAAAGCGGCAAGCCGCGCCGCAGTTCAACTTCATCGACAAGCTCGTCGACCAGAAGCTCGCCAAACTGAATATCGCGCCATCGGGGTTGTGCGACGATGCCGAATTCCTGCGCC
>JBGQCZ010000607.1:0-3951 GCA_041495645.1 Gemmataceae bacterium
CGAAATCCCACGGCCCAGCCACCACAAATCCGGTCGCGATCACGCCGTCGGGATCGTTGGGAAACAACGCATCGCCCGCGATCTGCTCGCGAATGAACCGGCCGTACGGTTTGTCCAGATTGAACGAGCGGATGACGTAATCGCGATACGGCCAGGCGCGATCGCGGCGCTTGTCCTTGTCGTAGCCGTGCGTATCGCCGTAATGCACCACATCGAGCCAATGCCGCCCCCAGCGCTCCCCATAACGCGGCGATGCCAACAGCCGATCCACAACCTTCTCGTAAGCATCCTGCGACGGATCAATTACGAATGCGTCAATCTCTTCCGGCGTGGGCGGCAAGCCATGCAAATCGAATGTCAAGCGACGAACGAGCAGAGTGCTCTCGGCCGGCGGTGATTGCTGCAGTCCTTTTTCGTTGAGCTTTGCGAGAATGAACGCGTCGATGGGGTTGCGCACATCATGGCGAGCCGGAAGCGTAAGCGCCCGGAGTTCGGGCACCGTCGGTCGATTGAGTGGACGCAACGACCACCACGGCTCGGCTGCTACCGTGTGTGCAACAAACAACAGGGCAAACAAAATGGTTCGCATTTTCAATCAACCCGCTTGCGTTTCGCGCTCGTTGCAAACTCAAAGCGAGCGCGAAACGTAAACGATATTCAACTCTTGTCGAACCCATACGCGCGTTCGACGCGGCAGACGCGCAGGCGGAAAGCGGAATACCAGGTGGATCGTCCCAGGGCTTGGGCGTGTTGATGTTCGGCGAGTTCGTGCCAGCGGCGGATGTTTTCGAGGCTATCCCAATAGGAAACCGTGATTCCCAATCCGTCCGCTCCGCGAGCGCTTTCGATGCCCAGATAACCCGGCTGCGTCGCCGCGAGTTCTTCCATGCGCTCGGCCATCGCGTCGTACCCCTCCGCATCGGCAGCGGTCCGCGTCGAGGCGAAGACTACTGCATAGTACGGCGGCGCAAGCATTGCGGCAAACGGACTCGTCTTCATGACCTCCAAACTACCGATCCGGCGACACAGTCGCAACACTTCTGCGCGGCCCAAAAACGTCACGTTTCAAATTTGTACGCGACAAGAGCCGCAGCCGCAAATCATTGATGTACAAATAGTTACCAACAACGACCCCCCACGCACAACTCAATTCTCGCGGCGCCCACGACTTCGCCCTGCGCGTGATGATCAGGTCTCGCGCGAAATTGTTCACCGTATTAGTCGGGATTGACTGTGCTTGAAACTGCCTCAACTCCGCCGTGCCTCGCTGACCGATATCGCCAGACTATCGGGATCGAGGTATTGAGCGATCCGAGCGCCGAAGACCATCTTCGGCTCCTGAAGGCAGCGCACGCCTTTCTCGATCATCCGCTGATGAAACTCATCGAGATTGGCAACGCTCAGTCCAGGACGGCAGCGGCCTGCGGGAGGATGGTCTAGCGGGTCTTCATTCGTAGCGGGCTTCTCACTGGCGTGAAGCGCCAGCGTCGCGCCATCGGTTGCGAACTCGGTCCAGCCGGGAGATTCAAACTTGAGCGGGAGTCCGAGCGTATCGCGGTAAAACGCCACCGCCCGCTTCATGTCGCTCACAAACACAATCGCATAGTTCACTCGCACTTGAAACTCCCATCCAGTAGGTCCCGCCTGCCGGGCCCGGCAGTCTTGTAGGGTGGGTCGAGACCGGGCTCTCAGGCCCGGTCGAGGCCCACCGTTGCGGCGATGGTGGGCCTCGACCGGGCCTGAGAGCCCAGTCTCGACCTACCCTACAGACTACAGACTTCGAATCAAAGACGATTGGGTTAGAATTCAAACCTCAACGGAATTCTGTCATCGAAGAGTGTCAGCACTCGCGGATTGATCTCGGCGAGCCCGTCGAATAGTTTCAATTGTCGCCACTGGCCGTCGACCAAGAGCAACGTTTCTGCATCAACGCTTTCGTGATGACTCTTCTGGCAGTCGCCCTTTGAAACCTCCAATCGGTCCTTGTCGATGTAAATGACCACGACTCGGTGCGTCTTGAAACCAATCTTGAGCGGCCATTTCATGCCGACCGATTCCGTGTAATAGACGGTGCATTTCCAATGGCAATGTTGAAGCTGTGCCTTCCCGACGAGCGGAAAGAACTGGGGCGAATCGAGCCGATCCACCAATAATTCATTGATGAACTCGGCGTCGTCGCAGTTGACGGTGACATTTTGCGAACGCCTCAACGCGGCCCGAATTTCTTGTTCGCTCGGCTCATCCTTGCATCGCGGCACTGATTTGACCAAGGCCGGCATGAGATCCGGCATGCGATAATCGTTTTTGTCCGCGCCAGTCGCTGAACGATCTCGCTTCTGCTGCGCGGCCAACTCCTTTTCCAGCGGAAAGTCAGGATCGGGGCGGAAGTATTGCGGGTTGTGTTCGAGGTAGTACTCACAGGGCAGCGTCATGCCGCCGACCCACGGGCAGGCCAGTTTCATCGAAAGGCATCGTCGCCAAAACGATTCACGCTCGGCCTTGGGTTTGCTCGTCTCATCGGATTTCATCGGCTGGCGCTCCGGCGTCAGATGCGATGGCTGGTCTTCGAACCAAATCCGTTGCCACTCGCGGCGAATCTGTTGCAGGTCCTCGGACTGATTAATGAGGCCCTCCATCCGCGTGTTCGGATCGTCGCCAAGGTGCGATTTCAGCCACAGGAGTCGCTGCCAAAATGCTCGGGACTCCTTCTTGGGCGCTTCGGTGGTCGCGGGCGGCAGGGGCGCGGTCTTGAAGCACATCGGGTCCAATTCGAGCGCCATGCGGGCGAGCTTGGCGGCGAGTTCGGAGTTGTTCGCTTCGCACGCCTGCTGATACTCGCGCACCAGCATCGCGGCTACATTCTTTCCGTGATCCACCGCGATCGGAAGCGCCGCGGGGCACTGCGCGACGATTGGAAGCGCCGCTGGCCGCTGTGCGACGATTGTTGGTGTAACGCAATAAATCATCGCTTCCGATTCACCGCGTGCGCCGCCTAGGTTCTTGACGTATGGAATCTTCGAGAGAACCGGCGGGCCGAATTCAGGCTTCGATGCGGGCAAATCACTCAGGCAAATGATCATCGATTGGCCGATCTTCAGCTCGACCGCGGTACGAAGAGATCGCTCATCGAGCGTGCCCCCGGGCGTGACGCGGCGGATAACCGGATTGCATTCGAGATAGATGCGCTCCGAGCCAGCCATGACGATCGGCAAGAGTGAGAGTTCGGTCCCGACGTTGCGAAACGAAACAGCTTCGCCGCCGGTTACCACCACTTGGGCGCCGCTCAGGAAGTGGGCCGGGCGGCCGCTCAGCGTCACGAGCTTGGGCTGGGCCAAGAGCTTAGCCCCACATTTATCGCGGGTCGTTTGCAGCAGACGACTGGTGTCCGCGCTTTCGACTACGCCCGCGAGTTTGAGGTCTTTGGGCAGCAGAGCCTTGATGTCGGATTGGCCGAGCATCGAATTGGGGCCGCTTATAACAGTCACATCCAATTGCACCTGGATGGGTTCGGCGCCAAACACCGGAAGGGCGGCAAACAGGGCCACCGCGAGCGCGAGCGTACGCATTTCGGTTTCTCCGTAATCGGATCGAAGCGGCGGGAGGATAGCGGGAATCGAGATTCAAACAAGATCAAGCGAGCCCCGTCGGCGTCGGTACGCCTTGGGAGCCCGAAAATTACTTTCCTGGACATTTCTGGACATTTTCGGCCCCCCCTCTAAGAGAACCAACTTAGCTAATCACGCCGCCATTCAGCGCGCACAGCCACCGTCGAAAGCCGTTAATAGCCCTGCGGCGGCACACTTGCCGCGGGAAACCTTTGAGGCATCTCACCGTGGCAGGGAACCACTTGGACTCTTTTGGACTTTTCCTGGTTCCCGTGGATTCTGGATTCTCGACCTAACTCGTTGGCTGCCTGAATCTTCCGGCCCCCCCGCGAAGCTCTCAAAAACA
>JBGQCZ010000608.1:0-3950 GCA_041495645.1 Gemmataceae bacterium
GGTTGTCAACAACCGTGACGAGATGCGCAAGAAGGCGGGGGGACTCGCGTGAGCGCCAAACACTTCAAGCACTTGTTCGCAGGCATGGATGGGTTTGAAAAAGCCGAGCCCGAGGACTTCAAGCGTTTTCGCCTGGAAGCAGCCGCCGCGGACCGGCGCTTCAAGAAGCTGTTTTGGCTTCGCGCTCTCGGACGGTTCGGTAGATGGTGGGCGAGATGGTTCGCGTTTTCGCGCACAGACGCCGGCGAGATGGCCGTTGTTGTGCGCGAAATCTTGGCCCGCTGGAACGCAGAACGGGAAACTTCTTAGGAGATATCCAAAATGGCAATTCCTCTCGCCGCGATTGCAGCGGGCGCTGCCGCCTCCGAAGGCGCGAGCGTGTTTACAGCGCTTGCCGCCGCCGGCAAAAGCCTGGGGTCTGAATTCGGCAATATGAAGGGAATGGTCAATAACGCTGCCCAGTCCGTGCAAGGGCTCGGGGCGAAGTTCCAGCACCTCGCGGACATTTTCTCCCAATACACGAACTACATCAATCCCGCTGCGGTCGCAAATCTGACTCGTGCTTTCAAAGACCTCTGGGCCGTTGTCGGTCTAGTCACCCAAGGCATCACAAACGAACTCACGCCAATCATACGCGGTTTTGGGAATGCCTTGCTGCCGATCGCGGTGAAGCTCGCGCCGGTACTGGCCACGTTTGCCAGTTCAATGGCTGGAATCGGGCAGCGGGCTATCGACGTGTTCGCGAACCTGCTCGACGCCACCATGCCGATGGTCGAGGTCGCCTATTCGTTCTACGACATGCTCGTTAGTCTAATTTCCGTTCCGGTCTTGGGCTTCTTTCAAGTTCTTGGCGATGTGGCCCGCCAAGTGGCAGAGGCCTTGTCTCCGCTGCGACCGATCTTCGATGCTACGATTGTCATTGTCAAGGGTTTTGCCGAAACAGTCGGCGTGTTGATGGCGCCGATGGGGGCGCTGGCCGAGGCGTTCTTAGGTCTTTTCGGTGTAGTCAGTCTCGACGGCAAAACTCTTGCTAAGAGCATGATCACGATCTTCCAGAACCTTGCCAAAGCCGTCGTGCTGGCGACCGCGAGACTGATGGCGCTGGTCGGATTCACGGATGGAATCAAGGCGATGATCCGATCGATTGAAGGGGCGGGCAAATCCGGCAGCCAGCGCGGCAACGACATGGGACTCGCGGTTTCAGAAAATCCCCAATTCAAGAGCATTGAGAACTTGGGAAAGGATCTCATCCTCTCGGCATTCGCGGCGAGTGCAATGGGAACCGGGCCGCAAGAGAAAAAGACGGATAATTTTCTGGCAGAGATCCTTGAGCAACTGAAGGGTGTCACAGCTCAGAATACCGCTGCCATGTTTGAGACGGCAATCACCAACGCCACGGACACTATTGTAAAGCGGATCAACGAAGGCATCATGGTCAGCCTGAAACAGGCGGCCCACGACATAATCGCTGAGAATCCCGCTGTGAAGCTGGGTATGTTCATCCGGCAGGGAATTGGCCGGCTCGGGGGGAACCGGCAATAACTAGGGACGCGTGATCGCCTTGCGGAACAACAACGGGCCTTCGCCGCCAAATGCCTTCGCAGAAACAATCAAACGAATTTCCTTCGATACGTCGGGAGCGGGCTGGAACATCAGGCAGGTCATGTAGCATTTGCCCGGATAAAGGTCGAAAGCTCCGGCCGTGACGTTAGAGCTATCGCAGTCCTTGGAGTAGAACGGATGCACGCTGAAACCGAAGTTCGACGGAACATCCAGTTCGTCAAGCTTATTCCCGTGCTCGTCAGTCAGTTCCGGACGCCAGCCTTTGAAATTGACAATGCGAGTCGTCGAGCGGTTGGTGAACTTGAACCCGGCGACAAGCGGCTGTCCGAGATTGACGAATTTACCGAATCGCGTGCCGGTGGTCGTCGCATGGTGAGCGTCGATCAGCTCAATGTCCACGTCGGCAATGGACGTTTTCACAGTGGCTTTCGACCAGTCCAGGGCGGGCGCTTCAGCCGGCGCACTCGTCCGCGCATCCGCCGCCCCCGAGCTTACTATCACCGGCCCTGAGCTAACCGCCGTTCTGGACGACCAGCCCAAGACGAACATCGCCGCGACGGCGAAGCCGCCCAGTACCATGACCACGATCCCAACGGCCCCCAGGCCCAACAGGATCCAAAGCCAGAGCAACGATGACTTGTCTTGTTCGGCGGGCATGGGGGCATTCCTCTTGGGTGTGACGGTGATTGTCCCATACTTGCGGACTGAACACAATGCGCGCAAAACAACGCGAGCCGGTTCCCCAGCAGAAACCGGCCCGCGTCGTTTCGGTCCAACATCCAATCAAGTTGGATTAACCCGATGGTATTCGACTCGCCGGCCTGGCCGCAAGCAGAAAGCCGAGTAATCGGCCATTCCGCAGCTCTGGCAGCTCAAATTGCCACGATCTGGCCGGTGACGGGCTAAATTACGCCAAATGCGGCAGAATCGATCCTGGAGCTGGGAAATGGCATGCCACAAACCTGCCTCAAATTCAATTTGGCGCGTTCGCGACTGTGTAGTAGAAATGAGCATTGCATCGCTGGCGTATGACTCGCGCTGGTCACCCCGCCCGCCGGACCCCCTAACGATGGACGCCAAGAAGAAACCCGCTCGATCCGACATTGGTTCACTTTTGTCCAAACTCGCAGAGCAAGACAAGTTGATTCGTGTTCTGAGAGCCGAAGTTGAACGGCTTCAAAAGTTCATCACCAACATGCGTGATTCGGATCACACCCAGCCAAGTCAAGCTGACACATTGCCCGAAGTCGAGCGATTCAAAGGGTGACTTGGCGGCAGCCCGCCCATGCGGACGTTGCGCTCCGAGGCGCATAAAGAGCCCGCCGGTCGCACTCCGGCGCTAGGCTCGTGGGTGCGCCCCCCCGATAACTCGCCTGCAGCCGTTGCGTCGAGACGTGGCAATAGACCTGCGTGCTCGTGATGGCCTTGTGACCCAGCAACTCTTGCACGGCTCGAATGTCCGCGCCGGCGTCGAGCAAGTGAGTCGCGTAGCTATGCCGAATCGTGTGCGGCGAGGTTCGCGAATCGAGGCCGGTGAGCATGACGTATTTGTCCACCATGCGCCCGATGCTGCGGGTCGTCAACCGGCCGCCGGCAGCTACCCAGCCCGAGGCGGCCAGGGTAATGAACAGTGCCGGCCCGCGCTTCGCCAGCATTCGGCGGCGCTTGCACCAGGCCCGCAGCGCATCGACGGCACATTCACCCAGCAAGGCGACCCGCTCGCGCGATCCCTTGCCCATCACGATCGCCGTACCGCCGGCAAGATCCACGTCGTCGCGGTTCAGGCCCACTAACTCTGCGACTCTGAGGCCGCCGGAGTAGAGCGTTTCGAGAATCGCTCGATCCCGCACGGCGGCAATGTCTTTTCCAACCGGGGCCGCGAGTAAGCGATCGATTTCCTTTTTCGACAGGAAGTGCGGCAATACCTTTTCCACGCCCATGCTGCGAATCCCATCGGCCGGGTTGACCGTGATAATCTCGACGCGGCAAAGCCATGTGAACCACGTCCGCAGCACGGTAATGTGCTGGCCGATCGTGGCCCGCGATTTCTTCTGCTCGCTGCAATTCGCGACGTAGGCCCGGACGTGACGGCTCGTCAGTTGGGCCACTCCGAAGCCGCTGCCGAGAACGCGGGTAAAGAACGCATGGGCCGATTCGAGGGCCGTGCGATAGCTCTTGACCGTCAACGGCGAGAGGTTCCTTTCAGCCGTCAAGTGGCGGGCGAATTCATCAATCGACTTTTTCATGGCGCGTACCTCGTTTGGCGACTGCCGATCGGACTACGGCGCGGAAGGCGCGGGGATGGAACTGGCGATGCACCTGGCGAAGGCGTTCGCGGTCGACGTGCGTATAAATCTGCGTCGTCAGGATGCTCGAATGCCCGAGAA
>JBGQCZ010000609.1:0-3943 GCA_041495645.1 Gemmataceae bacterium
CATCGGCGGCGGCGCCCGCTCCGCCGAACTCACCTTACCCGGCTTCGTCCACGACGTTTGCTCCGCCATTCATCCGATGGCCGTCGCCTCGCCATTCTTTCGCACCGTCCCGCTCGTCGAACACGGCGTGGAGTGGATTCACCCCCCCGCCCCGCTCGCTCATCCACTCGATGACGGTTCCGCCGCAATTCTGGAGCGCTCGCTTGAAGAAACCGGACGCACGCTTGGCCCAGACGCGGACGCGTACCGGCGGCTCATGGAACCATTTGTCAAGAACTACGAGGCGCTCTTCGCCGAAACGCTTGGTCCGTTGCGGTTTCCTCGTCATCCAATCTTGCTGGTCCGTTTCGGCCTGCGTGCGATCCGTTCGGCACAAGGACTCGCCGATGCTTGGTTTCGCGGCCCCCACGCTCGGGCCTTGTTCGCGGGCATCGCGGGCCACTCGATTCTGCCGCTCGATCAGCGACTCTCGGCTGCGGTCGGCATCATGCTCGGTGTCGCCGGCCACGCCGTCGGCTGGCCGTTGCCGCGTGGCGGATCGCAGACCATCAGCATCGCGATGACCAAGTACCTGCAATCTCTTGGCGGCGAAGTCGTGACGAATTGGCGCGTGCAATCCCTTACGGAATTGCCGCCGGCCCGCGCCTATTTGTTCGACACGGCCCCGCGAAACATGGCACGCATTTGCGGCGAACGACTCCCGCCGCGCTTCCGATGCAAGCTCGAACGCTTCCGCCACGGCCCCGGCGTATTCAAGCTCGATTGGGCTTTGAGCGGCCCGATTCCTTGGCGAGCCGCTCAATGCTCGCGGGCTGCCACCGTGCATCTCGGCGGCACGTTGGAAGAAATCGCGGCGGGAGAAAGAGCAATCTGGCATGGCGAACATCCACATCAGCCCTTCGTCCTCGTTGCTCAGCAAAGCTTGTTTGACCCGACTCGCGCTCCACCTGGCAAACATACGGGTTGGGCATATTGCCACGTGCCGAGCGGATCCACCGTAGACATGACCGAGGCGATCGAACGGCAAATGGAGCGATTCGCTCCCGGCTTTTGCGACCTGATCCTTGCCCGAAGCATGCGAACGCCGGCCATCTTCGAGCAGCACAACGCCAACTTCATCGGCGGCGATATCAGCGGCGGCGTAATGGACGCGTGGCAGTTGTTCACGCGACCCACTCCGCGATTGGTCCCCTACTCCACCCCGGCAAAGGGCATTTACCTGTGTTCGGCTTCCACTCCGCCGGGCGGCGGCGTCCACGGGATGTGCGGCTACTTTGCGGCCAAGGCGGCGCTGCGTTCGGTCTTGGCCTAACATTTCTCTTCGAGTGTGCAACATGGTGAATTCTCTCGGTGCATGTCAACGAACGTAGACCTCTACCTTGGCCGACTTTCGCAAGTCCGTCAGCAGCTTCTGCCGCATCTCCTCGATGTAGGTGTCGCGCACGTCATCAATCACGGCTGCAAGCTCGGCTTTGGCCCCCTCGTTGCGTTCCGTCACCAGCAGCAAGTGCAGCCCGAACTCCGAAGCCACCACCTCGCTCACGTCGCCCTTCTTGAGCAAGAACGCCGCTTTGGCCACGCTTTCGTCCACCATCCATTTGCGCGACACCAACCCGATATCCCCGCCCTTCGGAGCGCTCGGGCATTGCGAATACTGCTTGGCGGCGTCGGCAAAAGTGATCTTCCCCGCCGTAATCTGCTGTCGCAGCTCCGTGAGGCGTTTGCGGGCATCCTCACGCTCCTCGGCCGGCGATCCAACCGGAATGCGAATGACGATGTGGCTCAACCGCACGGTCGTCTTCTGGAAATAGTCGCGGTTGGCTTCGAAGTAACGCTTCAACTCGTCGTCGGTGGCGTTCTTGCGGGCGTAAGCGGAGTATTGCAGCATGTTGGCAATCCCCCCGCGGATTTGCACCTGCGTCTGCCGCGTCTCTTTGCAAAAATCGGCCAGCGTCTTCTCCTGCGCCTTGAGCGATTCGACCAGCGCCGCCATCTGCTTGTTGACCTCGGCCTCTTCGACCGGCGGGGCGTTCTTCGCCAGGAATTGCTTCATCAGCTTTTCGCTGATGAGCAGTTCGACTATCTCCTGCAGTTGCAAGCGCCGCTGGGCATCGGATACCGGAAACAACTCGGCCGGCCGCAACGCCAACGCCGCTTGCACGTCCGCCATGGGGATTGGCTCGCCGTTCACCACCGCCGCCGGTTTGCCGTCCGCGAACACCGGCAACGCCATCGCCAAACACGCCATCCCCGCCAAGTTCGCCCAATGACGCATCCTTACGCCCTCCAAGAAGCACGACGCATCCGGTGAAATCGACTCTATCTCCGAAAGAATCAAGATGACTTTTCCCCAGCCGATTGCCAACCGCCCATGCGGGATGTTATGATGCTCCCGATCCCAGTTCACCACTCCCGCACTGAGGAATTCATCATGCTCGAACGTGGAAACCTGTCGCGCCGCGGATTCTTGCAGCGCTCGACCCTCGCCCTCACCGCCGCCGGCCTGCCTCTCTGGTACGCCCGCGAAGTCGCCGCCGCCGAAGATCCCAAAGCCAAGAAAGACGACGACACCATCAACGTCGGCGTCATCGGCATCGGCAGCAACGGCCGGGGCAGCAAAGGCAGCCAGATGCAAAGCCGCGCCCGCCAACTCGTTGGCGATATCCAACGACTCAAGCGGGACAACATTCGCTTCCGCGCTGTTTGCGATGTCGATGCCCGCCACCTTGAAGAAGGCGTCGAGGCCATGAAGAAGGCCGGCCACGACGTGCAACCATACAAGGACTTCCGCGAACTCAACGACCGCAAGGATCTCGACGTAGTCATCGTCGCCACTCCCGACCATTGGCACACCCTTTGTGCCACCGACGCCATGAAGAAAGGCAAGAACGTCTATTGCGAAAAGCCCATGACTCTGACGATTGCCGAAGCCGAGGCGATGGTGAAATGTCAAAGAGCAACGGGCAAGGTCTTCCAGACCGGCAACCAGCAACGCAGCGATTTCAACGGCATGTTCCGCCTCGCCTGCGACCTCGCCCGCAACGGCCGCGTCGGCAAAATCAAACGCATCGAAGCCCGCATCGAAGGCAACCCGCAGAGCGACACCATTCCCATCGTTACCCCGCCCACCGAACTCGATTGGAATACATGGCTCGGCCCAACGCCTGAAACCGATTACCTCGCCGGCACGCAAAACGGTCAGTTCAAGACCAACTGCCATTACGATTTCCGCTGGTGGTACACCTGGTCCGGCGGCAAGATGACCGACTGGGGCGCCCACCACCTCGACATCGGCCAATGGGCGCTGAACCGCGACGGCAGCGGACCGATCAGCGTCGAGGGCAAGGGCACCTCCAACCCGGCGCCGCGTTCTTACACCTGTCACAAATCCTTCGACGTGACCTACACCTACGATGACGGCGCCGTGATGGTAGCGACGAGCAGCGGCGATAAAATCGGCATGAACGGCGTCAAAATTGAAGGCGAAGACGGCAAATGGATCTTCGTCAGCCGCACCAAGGTGACCGCGAGCGACGAAAATCTCGTCAAGGAACCGCTTCCCAAAGACGCCCCGCGTTTGCCCGTTTCCGGCGGACACATGGCCAATTTCTTCAACTGCCTCAAGAGCGGCGAAAAGCCGATCTGCAACGTCGAAATCGGCGCCAGTTCGGTCACCATTTGCCACCTCGGCACCATCGCGCTGCGACTCGGCAAGAAAGTCGGCTGGGACCCGAAGTCCCACAAATTCGACTCCGACGACGCCAACGCCATGCTTTCGCGACCGTACCGCAAACCCTGGAAACTTGACGTGTGAAAGCGAGCCAAGGGGCTTGTCCCCTTGGTTTTCACCTCCCAACCAAACTAAATCCAACTTTTGCCCGTGTGCGCAATTCTCGCTTTCTGGACGCATCTCCTTGCCGCGACCAGACTTCCCGCTCGCCCC
>JBGQCZ010000610.1:0-3936 GCA_041495645.1 Gemmataceae bacterium
CGAATTGCCCGACATGGTTCTGCGGCTTGGCGCGTCGCTTGCTCAAGGCCGCTGAAGCACTTATTGAATTGGAGGCCGTCATGTTCCGCAATCGTGAAGACGCCGCCGTGCAATTGGCGGAGCATCTGAAAGGTCGTCCGTTGCGCGATCCGCTCGTGCTGGCAATCCCGCGGGGCGGAGTCGTCACCGGAGCGGCATTGGCTCGGGAATTGGGCGCCGAATTGGACGTGGTCCTGTCGCGAAAACTGCGTGCGCCGGGACAGCCGGAGCTGGCCATCGGGGCCGTGTCCGAAACCGGCGAGGTCTATCTCAACCATCACGCGGACGAAATCGCCGGGAGTTTTGACGACTACTTTGCGTTGGAAAAACAACGGCAAATGAAGGAAATCGCTCGCCGCAACCGAATATTGCGCGAAGTGCGTCCACAGGCGGCGATCGAAGGGCGATCGGTGATTGTCACCGACGATGGCATCGCCACCGGTTCCACCATGATCGCGGCTCTGAAGGAAATCCGGCTGCACAAGCCACACGGTCGCCGCGCCGGAGTCACTGACTCTCGTGAAGATCTGGAGCGACGACGTAATCTGTTTGCTGACTCCCGAACACTTTTGGGCCGTGGGTCAATACTACGAGGAATTCAAGCCCGTCGAGGACGAGCAGGTCGCGGCGCTTCTCCGGGAGTTCAAACCGGCGGAGGACGAACATTTTGAACCGGTCGTCGGCGAAATTGGCGTCGGGAATTAAGTGCCTGTGTCAGCGCCGGAGCAACGTCACGGTGCTGGCTTGCAAGTTTTGCGCTCCCTCCTCCTGGCTGAACGCGACCTCGCTGCCGATTTCCAACAAATCGAAGCCGTCGTTGAGCACGTTGCGGCGACGGAAATAAACCTCGCGGCCGTCGCTGGTTGCGATTACGCCGTAGCCGTCCACCGGGAAAAGCTTGATCACCCGAGCATGAGGCACTTGTTGGTGCGTCTTCACGAACCCGCGCCGGAGGCGAACGTAATCCTCCATCTGCCGGCGTGCGGAATCGAAGGCGTCGCGCAAGGCGACGGCGATATCCTCATCTTGGCTGTGTTCGGGCGGCTCACGATTGCACACGATTTCGCTGCCGGCCAATTTGAGATCGATCCTAACCTGATAATGGTTGCCGCGGCGATGACGCCGATGAGGGGTATCGACGACCACGCGGCAACTCATGATATGATCCGCGTACTTGTCCATCTTTTCAGCCCTGCTGCGCACGATCGCCTCCATCTCGGGCGTGCGTTCCATGTTGTGAAACGTTATCTGCAACGGCAATTCCATGCTTGACCCCTCCCAAATCGCTTGTCTTGCTCCGGCGGAAGCCGGCCGGCTTATTTGACTTGCATCTCGTGCTTGATCCCCTCGCTCAGATTGTGCAGTTCCTCGCCGAGGTATCCCAGCACGTCGTCCATCGAGACAATGCCGACCACGTTGTTCTTTTTGTCGACGATGGGCAACCGACGCACTTCGTGGTCGTGCATTTGCCGCGTGGCCGCATAAATTCCCGCGTTATCGGAAATCGTGCGAATGACCCGAGTCATCACTTT
Source organism: Gemmataceae bacterium (assembly GCA_041495645.1). Taxonomy (GTDB): domain Bacteria; phylum Planctomycetota; class Planctomycetia; order Gemmatales; family Gemmataceae; genus JBGQCZ01. The sequence continues at coordinate 1,572 of JBGQCZ010000610.1, forward strand.
TTCCACCGGGGCCGTCGGCGAAATAGCCTTGGCGCCAAGGGCCAAGGCCAAGTCGCGGTCCGTAATGATCCCGAATGGTTTGTTATCCTTCACGATAACCACCGTGCCGACATTGTGCTTTTGCATGTTCAACGCGACCGCCGCCAGCGTATCTTGCAGGCCGGCGGTCACGAGTTTCTTGGCAAACACTTTGCTGAGTTTCATTTTCCATTTCCTTTCAGATTGGAGGCATTGATGACAAATCCGCACCGGTATGCTGGTCAGATTGGGTGGGAGCAAACGCCATGCCTGCCGAGAGCGAATCCAGTAATCGCAATCCAAGCCGGACGGTCGATCGTCAGCGGCGACCCAGGAGATTACCCGACGGGACAGGCGGGATAATCCCTTGTTGCGTCAGCAGGTCGGTCCTCGCGCCTGTCGCCGTCCGATCAATCGCTGACCTTCGAGCGTTGCTTCTCAACCGCCGCGGTGAGATACGCGACGCAACCATCGAGCGTAAGCAGTTTCGGATAGTCCGCTTCCGCAATGTTCACCTTCAGGTCTTTGTGCAGAGCGATGACAAAATTCAGAAAGTCCATCGAGTCGATGTCCAATTGGTCGCGCAGGCTGACATTTGAGCGCAGTGATGCCGCATCCGCTTCCGGCGCGACCGAGGACAATGCCTGAAGGACTCGGGTTCGGATTTCGGCTGAGGTCATAGCTTCTCCGGCTCCTGAAGCAACCGGTCCACGGCTGAAAGAAACAGACCGCCGCGATGGCCATCGCTCACGCGATGGTCGGCGGAGAGCGTTGACGTGATGACCGGCCGCGACACAATTTGCCCTGCTTCCGACCACGGACGCTCCACTAGCTTGCCGAATCCCACGATCGCTACTTGCGGCGGATAGATCACGCCGAATGCGGATTCGACGCCCTGCTCGCCCATGCTCGACACGGTAATGGTAGGATCGGACAGTTCGGAACTTCGCAACGATCCCGAGCGCGCCCGGCTTACCAGGTCGCGGAAATCTTTCATCAGGTCGCTCAGGCTTCGCTTGTCGGTGTCGTGAAGCGCCGGGGCGATCAGACCGCCTTGCCGCAACGAGACGGCCACGCCGACATGGATCGCGCTATTCGGCACGACGCGTTCGCCGTTCCAGACCGCGTTCAACTCGGGCACGTCGCGCAACGCGAGAGCCACGGCTTTGAGCAGCAGTACGCCGTAAATCAGGCGGTCGGGCACTTCGCGTTTGGCGTTCTCCTCGGCGAGCCACGTCATGGCCCGATGCATGTTGATCGTGTTGCTCAGGTAGTAGTGGGGAATCTCGCGATTGGAGCGGCTCATTGCGGCGGCAATGGCCTGGCGAAAGCGCGATTGGCGATCGGCGGGTAACGGCGGCGCCTTCGTTGTGGCCGCTTGCTGAATGTCCTCACGCGTGATCGCGCCGCCAGGTCCGGTCCCTTTCACCTTCGCGGGATCGACCCCCAATTCGCGTGCCAGCCGGCGAGCCGAAGGCGAGATCGGCAAACGACTGACCTCGGCGGACGGCATGGCTGCGGAAGGTGGCGCAGTTACGGCTGGGAGTTCCCGTCGAATCGGCGGTTGAACGGGAGCCGTGGGGGCGACTGCGGGCGCTGCACCCGTCGATTCGCTGACCCGAGCGAGCACGGTCCCCACGGGAACCTTTTGGCCAGGTTGAATCACGAGCGATTCAATCGTGCCGGTTGTGAAAATCTCGACTTCGATGACGCCCTTGTCCGTCTCGACATCAGCGATGATGTCGCCGCGGCGCACGCTGTCGCCGGGTTTCTTGTGCCAGGCGATCAACGTGCCGGCGCTCATATCGGCGCCGAGCTTGGGCATCACGAAATCAGCCATTATGAGCCACCAGTTCGTTCACGCAGCGCGCGATTGTTTCCGGTTGCGGCAGCGCCGCGTCTTCCAGGTGCTTGGCGTAGGGCATCGGCACTTCGGCGCTGCAGACGCGAGTCACCGGGGCGTCGAGATCGTAGAAAGCGCCTTCCATGATCTGAGCGCTGATTTCGGCCGCCAGACTGCAAGTTCGCCAGCCTTCATCGACGATCACGGCCCGATGCGTTTTTCTCACCGAAGCGAGAATGGCCGGTATATCCAGCGGGCGCAGCGAGCGAAGATCGATGATCTCGGCGTCGACGCCATTCTTGGCCAAATCGTCGGCCGCCTTGAAGCATTTGCCGAGCGATCCGCCGTAGGTGACTACTGTCACGTCCTTCCCGGTACGGCGAACCGCGGCCTTGAAGATGTCGCCCGCGCCATTGTCTTCGACCTCGCCTTGCAGCGGGTAAAGCATGGCGTGCTCGAAGATGAAGACCGGATCGGGCTCGCGCAGCGCCGCGCCAAGCATCC
>JBGQCZ010000611.1:0-3925 GCA_041495645.1 Gemmataceae bacterium
CAGGTGAGGGGACGGACGGGAGTCGTTCCTCCGGTCCCGCCGAGCGAGCCACGTCCTGCGGCGCGATTCTGTCTCTCCAAGTTTAGGGGGGCGCGGGGCGCTTCGGCAACCCGCGAAATCAATCTCGTTTTGGTTTGACGATTCGGCATGCGATCGCCGCGATCACAGCTGCCAGCCCTATTGTCGGATCCGTGCCTCGAGAGGCAGATTGGCAGGAATTCGGCGACTCTTCCGGTCCGAGAAGATTGGTGGATTACGCGCAATTACCTTTGTTCCGCAACCTGCTCGATTGGATTTATCGACCGCAAGAGCCGTACTGCACGGTCAGCTCACGACAGTAAGCTTGGCGAAATACCTTAAAACTTGATGAGTGACGTGACTTTACCTACCTTGCGTGGTTAAATAACACAGAGTTCGGAGATACTCCGTTCCCGGAGAGCGTCCATGAAGGCTCGCAACTGGCTCGCGACAAGTTGTATCGCTCTAATCCTTCCGGCGGCATTGCTCGCCCAACCCGGCGGCCGAGGCCCTGGCGGTGGGGGTCGCGGTGGCTTGCAAGGTGGGGGCGGAGATACCGGCGGCGGTCGTCGTGGCGGCGATTCCGGTGGCGGCGGTCGAGGCGCATCCCCTGCTGGCGGCTACGGCGCAGTGCCGGGTGGCTTTGGCGTTCCTGGCGGAATGGGTGGCGGCGGATTTGGTGGGGGCGGCCGTGGGATGTTCAACGACCCCGACAAGATATTTGACATGATGGCGCCGGGGAAAGATGTCATCGAGGTGAACTCGCTGAATGATTTCGTCAAGCCGCTGCTTCAAAAGACATTTGAGCAAGCAGGGATGACGATTGCCGACGGCAAAGTCACGCGCGAGCAGTATCGTGCCGCGTTTGAAAAAACGAGAGGCAGCCGGCCCGGTGGCGGCGGGGGCGGACCAGGTGGCGGCGGTCCCGGCGGCTTTAGTCCGGACGCGATGGCGGAAGCTGCCTTCCGAAAACTGGACGTTGACGGCGACGGCATGCTGAAGGCCGAGGAAATGGTCGGCTCGACGGGTGAAGCGTTGTTGGCCGAGCGCGACAAATGGGATGCGAACCAGGACGGCTTCATCGAGCTTTCGGAATTCAAACCGTTTTTCGCTGCCCGTATGCAGCAGATGCAAAAAGAAAATGGCGGTGGACGCGAACGTGCTTCACGCGACGACCGAAAGGATCCCGACGATGAGGATTCCGATCGCCGCCCGGTGGTGGTCTATCGCTCCGGATCGCTGCCGAAAGATATTCCGGCATGGTTCGCCCAACTCGACACCGATCAAGACGCGCAAATCTCGTTGTTCGAGTGGCGCAAGAGCGGCCGTTCGATCGAGGAGTTCAAGGCCATGGACCGTAGCGGCGACAATCTGCTCACGGTTGAGGAAGTGCTGCTTTTCGTTCGCCTGCAAAAGATGGAGAACGCCGTCGCGGGCAATTCGGACGGACCGGGCACGGGCCCTGGCAAGGCACCTGGCATGAATTTTAGTTTCCCTGGCGCTAACGGACAGGGATTCCAGAACATGAACATTCGCTCTTTCGGCACGGGAACCGACCCGACGGGTGGCCGCAATTTCAATGGCAACCCGGGCAATCAACGTCGCGGCAACGACCCAGGCGCCGGCGCCAATCGCCCGATGGGCCCCGGCGGGAACCGCGGCAACGGCGACGGCTCTGGCGCCGGTGGGCGCGGCAATCGCGGTAACCGCGGCGGCACCGGCGGCGGAAACAGCAACGAATTGGACGATTGAGACAGAGTTGAAACAGAAACACCGCTCGCGGCTTGGCGTCATCGCAAAGCCGCAAGCGGTTTTTCGTTTCTACAGTCTTGAAGACTGGTTTACTTTTCTTTCTTCTTCCGCTCTTCGGCTTCCTTGATAATCTTGGCCGGGTTTTCGTTGAACGCGTCCCGGCATCCCGAGCAGCATACGTAATAGGTCCTGCCCATGTAGCTGACTTCAATCGTGCCCTTCCCACCCGTGACCACGCACTCCTTTTCTTTGCCGCCGCCCGCGAGCGACACGCCTTCCTTGCTGAAATCGACCTGATACAGCTTCGAAAACACCGTCGTGCCTTTGGCCTTGCGTTGCATCGAGTACACGAACCGCACGCCGTCGCCCGCCACGTTCATGGTTAGCCGAAACGTATCCCCGCTCTTAGAATCGACGCGGTCGAGCGTCAGGTAGCCCTTTTTCAATTCGCCTTCGAAGACTTGTTTGTTGTCCTTCTTGTCAAACGCGGTCAACTGGTATTTTTTCTTGTCCGCCAGAAAGCGAATCTCGCCCTTGTTGAACTCCTTGCCGTCCTTGAATTCGACCATGAGCCAAGTGTCGTCGCCCTTAAAGCGCCAGCCCCAGGAGAATTTCTCGGCCCAGCTTTCCGTCTTGCTGGTATTGGAGCCGGCGCCCTTCCACGAGCCGATGTACTCGTTGAGGGCTTGCAGGGCCTCTTTCGTGGGGTTGTCTTCATCGGCGGGGCGCGCGGCCGGAATGGCGAACGAGAGAACCAACAAGCCGGCGACGATCGAGCGAGTCATGGAATTTCCTCGGAGGAAAGTGGGTACATCGGTTTGACGTTGGCCAAGGCGGCGGGGTTCCTTACGGCAAGTCTAGAACGTAGATCGAGGCATCGGCATTCGCCGCCACGATTTGCTTGCCGCCGGCCAGAAAGGCCAGCGCACGCACTGCCACATTCAGGTTCCATTCGCGCAGTTGCTTGGCGGTCTTGGTGTCCCACAAACGAATCTGACCGTCGCGACTCATGGTGGCGAAACGGGCGCCGTCCGGGCTCACGACGATGCCGAGGAGGCCATTCTTGTGAGCGGTGAATGGTTCCATCGACTCGCGCTTCTCGATGTCGAAAATCTTGACTTCGCCGTCCTCGTCGCTGGTAATTAACGTTTTCTTGTCCGGCGTCAACGCCAGATCGGCCAGGGACTTGGCGTGCGCCGGCATGTCGCCGCGGACGCGCTCGCCGTTTTCAACCTTGAAAATCCGCACGACCCCCTGGGAGTCGCCGGTCGCGGCCAGTTCCCCGTCCGCACTGAACGACAGACACGAAACGTTTCGCCCGCGTTCCTGCTGCGATTTGAGCACATTGCCGTCCTGGTCGAACAACTGCAAGGTGCTCACCGAGTCGTTTTCTCCGGAGGTCCTGAGAAGCCATGACACGAACTTCTTACCGCCCGGCAAATACATGAGCGCCGGGACGCGCGGCGAGACTTTGTCGAGCGTCTTGATCGTCTGGCCCGACTCCAGGTTCCAAATCCGGATGGTGTTGTCGAGCGACCCGGTGACAAGCCGCTTCGCGTCCGGCGAGAACGAAATCGACTGAATGTCCTCGGTGTGCCCTGCAAACGTGAATTTCTCCGTGCCCGACGCGCTCTCCCAAACCTTCACCACGTGGTCATCGCCGCCGGTGGCGAACCACTTTCCGTCGGCGCTTACGGCAATTACCCGCAGGCCTCGCGTGTGGCCCATTGAACCAGCGGTCTCTTGGCCCTGCACCTCCCAGACCTTCACGCTGCGGTCGACGCTAGCGGAGACGATCAGCCGGTTGTCGCCGGAAAAGCCGACCGAACTGACCCAGTCGCCGTGGCCGCGCAGCGTCCGCACTTCGCTTCGCGATTGCAGGCTCCAGACCTTGACGACGTTGTCGCCGCCGCCGGAGGCCAGCCAGCGCCCGTCGGGACTGACGGCAACTGAGCTGACCGGTGCGGTGTGGCCGGTGAATTCAACCATCATGTCCGGCGTGCCGCTGACCGGGATCGACCACACCCGCACGCGCTTGTCGGACCCGCAGGTTGCGAGCCGCTGGCCGTCGGGCGTGTACGCCAACGCCGCGACTCCGCCGGAATGAGCCGTGAAATGGGCGATCGGTTCCTTCTTTTCCAAGTCCCACAAATAG
>JBGQCZ010000612.1:0-3903 GCA_041495645.1 Gemmataceae bacterium
GCCTCGAACTTGCCTTCGTGCTCTTTGCGCAGTTTAAGCACCTTGGACCGGGCCTCTTCAATTTTCCCCTTCGCTTCCGCGTCCTTGATCAACGACTGAACCTTCTTCTCCATGACCTGAACCACGTCGACGAATTTCTTTCGTTGCTCCGCCGTGATTTTCATGTTCAAGAAGGACTCGTGCTCGCCGATCAGTGCGAATGCCCCTGCCTTTTGGAGTTGCAATTGAAAGAGGCGTTCTTGTTGCCCGGTTTCCAAGAGGTCTTTCAGTAATGACGACAGTTTTTCGTCGCATTTCCGGCAATGCTCCTGCATTTCCTTTTCCCGTTCCGCGGGCTTCGCGTCTTTCAGCTTGTCGAACACTTTCATGGTTTCTTGAACGTAGTCGGGAAACTTGTCGAGTAGCGCATTCTTTTGTTCGTCGGACAGTTTCAGTTCCTGGAATACTTTGTCGCGATAGACGAGGAACGGACCGCCGAGCGTTTCGGCGAGCTCCTTTCGAGCGGCGTCCGGAATCTCAACCGCCGCGCCGACCGACGTGATGACCAAGGACACCAAGAAACACAGCACCAAGCGTGTCTTCGTCATGGTTCTTGCCCCGTTTGTGGATTCCGAACAGGGTAGTTGTATTCGGTGGCCGGTGTCGCGTTCGATTCCCAATGCTTGCGTCCGGCCGGCTCCGCTGATAGTCTGCCTCGGATTGCGGACATGAGCCAGTCGAGCCCAGGAGACATTTCATGCAATTTCCATCGCGAACCTACATCGCCGCGGCGATCTTCGCGTCTGCTTTGGTGTATTTTTCGCCGAACCTGCGAGCAGAAGCCCCGGAACCGCCGAGGATCTTCGACCTCAAAGCAATCGACGCCTACGTGGCGGCCCAGATCAAAGCGAAAAGCATCGTGGGCCTGTCGCTGGCGATCGTGCGTGATGGGAAGATCGTTCACGCCAAGGGCTATGGAAAGAGTTCGATCGCGGACGACCGGGACGTTGACACCGACACCATGTTCGCGATTGGCTCCGTCACCAAGCAATTCACCTGCGCTTGCATCCTCCTTCTGTCCGAGGAAAGAAAGTTGTCGGTTTCTGATCTGGTGGCTAAATACTATCCAAACCTCACGCGGGCTAAGGACATTACGCTGTACGATTTGATGTCGCACGTTTCGGGCTATCCGGATTACTACCCGCTCGATTTTGTCGATCGCCGCATGATGAAAGCGATCGAGCCGGACAAGCTGATCGAGGAATACGCCGGCGGTAAGCTCGATTTCAAACCGCAAACGCGCTGGTCGTACAGCAACACGGGTTTCATCATCCTCGGCCGCATTGTCGAGAAAGTCTCCGGCGAGCCGTTCGACAAGTTCCTTTCGAGCCGAATTCTTAAGCCGCTTGGAATGGAACACTCGCTGTTCGAGCCGGAAAGCAAGGCGAAGGGATTGGCACAAGGATACACGTCGTTCGCGCTGGGCGATCCGGAGCCAGCCACGCGGGAAGCGTCCGGCTGGATTCACGCTGCCGGCGGGCTCTACTCTACCGCCACGGACCTCGCAAAATGGGACCTTGCCCTTATGGGCGGAAAGGCCCTGAAGGCCGCGTCGTTCGACCTGATGACCGAGTCACGCAAATTGCTCGACGGGCGCACGAAAAACTACGGCTGCGGATTGGTAATCTCCCAGCGCGACGGGGAAACGATCTTCCGGCATGGCGGGGCGGTGAGCGGGTTCCTAACGCAGAACGCCTTCATCCCGCGAACGAAGTCCGCCGTTATTGTCCTCGCCAACAGCGAGAACGCTGACGTCAGCCAAATTCACACCACGATTCTCAATCTTGTGTTGAACGACAAAGTCGGCGGCCCGGACATTCCCAAGGTGCAAGGACCGTCCGCGAAGGACGCCGCCCTCGATTTCTTGCACCAAATGCAGGCGGGGGCAATCAAACGCGACAACCTGGGCGAAGAATTCAGTATTTACATGAGCCAGGAGCGCGTGGACGGTGCGAAGGATCGCCTCAAAGCACTTGGCGAACCGGACAAAATTGAAGTCGAGGACACGTCCGAGCGCGGCGGCATGGAAGTGACAGTCGTGCGCTTCACGTTCAAGACCACGTCGGTCAAAGCGTTGCTTTATCGTTCACCGGATGGAAAAATCCAGCAACTGTTGTTGTTGAAAGGGTAAGGAGAATTCATGTCCCGGAAAACGTTTACCGCAGTCCGCGGATTCTTGATCGTTGTTGGTCTGTTTTCTGTGCCCGCCGCGCGGGCGCAGCAGCGTTCGGCGGAGCCGCCGCCCGATCCCGCAAAACAGCGGCTCGATGGAGTAGCCGAATCGCTGCACTTTGCCGAAGACTCGCTGGCTCGGCGCATCGACGAACAGATGCTCTTTCACCGGTTGGAAGACCTAGCCGAGGTGGACAAGGTGCGCTATACCGGTCCGCCGCCGCGGGTCATCAAGAACCCGACCGGGCAGGGCGCGGGCAACCCCGTCGTCCTCAACGCATATACCTTCTTGCCGCGAAAACAGCCCGCCGGGACGAAGCTGCCGCTCATTGTGTTCGTCCACGGCGGAGTGCACGGCAATTTCAACACGAGCAACGTCCATATCCTGCGTGAACTATTGCAACAAGGCTATGCGGTCCTTGCGCCGGAATATCGCGGCAGCAGTGGATACGGCAAGGAGTTTTGGGAACTCATCGATTATGGCGGATTGGAGGTCGAGGATGTGTTCGCGGGCAGGCAATGGATGCTGGAGAACTACGACAACATCGATCCGCAACGCGTCGGCATCATCGGCTGGAGCCACGGCGGATTGATCACGCTGATGAACCTATTCGCGCATCCGAAAGATTTTCAGGTGGGTTATGCCGGTGTGCCGGTGAGCGATCTCGTCGCCCGGATGGGCTACAAGAATCAGGGCTATCGCGATCTTTTCTCTGCGCCGTACCACATCGGCAAGACGGCCGAGGAAGACGTGAACGAATACCGCCGCCGCTCCCCCGCCTGGAACGCCGAGAAACTCCAGACCCCGCTTCTCATTCACACAACTACCAACGACGAAGACGTCAACGTGCTGGAAGTCGAGCATTTGATCAAAGCACTCAAGGCGGCTAACAAAACCTTCGAGCACAAAGTCTACAAGGACGCCGCCGGCGGGCACGAATTCAACCGCATCGATACGAAGCTGGCCAAAGAATCGCGGGCGGAGGTCTATCGATTGCTGGCGAAACACCTAAGCCCGCCGAACCCGATGAAATAGCCTGCTATGGTGATTTCGAGCTCAGAGCTTATTGAGACAGCAATGAGTGAAACTCGCCCTAAGTCAGCGGGTATTATTGGTTTTTGCGCGATTCCTTATTGAGTCCAGGCTCAAACCGATGATTCCGCGGATGGGTGGGAAGGTAGGCGCCGGAATCAAACGCTGGTTCTCATCGCCATTAGTGGTCGCAGTTCCCCCGCGAGGAACACCGAGCCTGTGGCCACGATTTGGTCATTTGGCCCGGCTTGCGCTTTCGCCGATTTCCACGCTTCAGCCGCCTTCTGATGAATCTCGAACGGAACATCGGCGATCTCCTTAAGCCACTGCGCCAATTGTTCCGGCGGAACACCGCGCTGACTGTGCGCGTAGCGTGTCAAATGGAATCGCTGAAACTGAGGGGCCAATTGGCGGAGCATGCCCGGCACGTGCTTGTCGGACGACACGGCCAGAATCAACAAACGTCGGCCCGGCGGAAATGACTCGTTCAGCGTGTCGATCATCGCTTGGATCGAAGCGACATTGTGAGCGCAGTCGAGCACGACCCACGGCCGGCGGCCCAACACTTCGAGCCGCGCCGGCCATTCCACTTTCGCCAGCCCGGTCGCTACATCCGCGTCGCGAACACTCAATCCCGCACGCCGCAATTCCTCGGCGCA
>JBGQCZ010000613.1:0-3885 GCA_041495645.1 Gemmataceae bacterium
CTCATCTTCAATATCAGCATACTGCGGCGGGCTCTTACCAATTTTCTTGATCACCTTGGGGAATTTGCCTTTCGGCGTCGCGTCGTCGATGGCTTCGACATCGATTTGGTGCCACCAGTCGTCGCCGAAATCGAACCAGTAACCAAACTGGCTCTTGTTCGTAAGGCACAAGGAGTCGATGGTGGTCGAATCCACGCTGCCCGCGGGCTTCGGGCCACAATCGTCATCGTCCATCACCATCGGCAGGACGTAGCGCGTACCGTTCGGGTCCATCGGGCCTTTGCCGGATTGAAACTCGTACATGTGTTCGTCCTCGCGGTCGAACGCGTTGAAGATCGCGAGATGCAGATCTTCGAGCGTCTGGTCACCGCGAATCTGGATGGTGCGGGAAATGACCGGGTTTTTCTTGGCAAACTTCTCGTCGATCGGACCGCGAAGAATGAGCACTTGCAACGTGTAAAACCTAGACTTGCCGCCACGAGCCTTCGGCTCCGCCGTTCTTTTCGCTTTGACCCATGCCATGATTTGATCCTTTCTTTGGATTCGGGTGGCTGTGACTGTGTTTACGGATGACCGGTTTGGCGAAATACAACCGAATTAACAATGTAGCGAGACGGTTCGTATTGTTAGTCACTCTTCGTTCTCTTTCAGTGTTTTCCCGGTCGCGTCCTTCCATTCGATTCGGCCGTTCGCTGATCTGCCGAGAACAACCGACGCAGCCGTGGAAGGGCTTGCAAACAAATGATCGCGCGCGAATACGAACTTACCGTTCTCGGCCACAAGGACGCCGTCTTTGAGCAGCGCGTCCCTGAGTCTGACCACCGGTTCCGGCGTTGATGGTACGGTAGTGACGGCCACTTCGGAACCTTTGCCGACAACCATGCCGTCGCTCGTAAGCACTGCTTTCGCGTTGGCTCCACGAGCAGCAACAAGAATATACTCGTCCCCAGGCATCGCCACTGAATTAGTCAGGGACTCAAACAACTTGTAACCGAGAGCGCCGACGAGAACCTTCAAATTCTCAAAGAACTCCGTCATCACCGCCTGTTCAAGCTCTGAAATTGCGGGACAGTTGGGAGTATTTCCATTCCGAATCGAATAGCGATTTGCTCGTTCCGCCTCGGTGTAAATGGTAAATTCCAGAAACTTGATGTGTGCTTTGTTCAGATTCTCGTCCTTGCTTATGAACAAAAGCACCTCGGTCCAGAAATCCTTTTCTTGATGCTGCGTAATGCGTTTGTAGACTTCTTCAGCTTCACCGATGTATACACTGTTTACGTCATTCCGACCTTCGTCGCGACCGAACAGAAAGTAAACGCCGGCCTTGCGAAGATCTTCCCGATCCGCTGACTCTTTAAGCAAGCGGCGTGGGATCTTATAGCCCTTTCCGATCCAGTTGAAAAGCTCGCAGGCAACGCGTCCATCGGGAATGCCATCGATCAGGAACAACGAAATCGCTTTCCCAGATGCCATGACTTGTTCGCTCTCCAGATCCTTCACCGCGTGTAGGGCTCGGCGATGGTCAGTCCCGGTATGATCAGATAATGCTTGGCGTTGAACGTCAACAGTGTCGCGGATAACCCGATGGCGCAGGCGCCGATGAGAGTGTCAAGAAGGCCCAGGCCGTGCGACAAATGGTAGGCCGTGAAATCCGACAAAGCGCGGGCACAATCCGCCTCGGTGGGCCACACAACTTGAAGCGGGGCCGCCAATTTCAATGCCTGGCGAACTTCCAATGCGTTCCGAGCGTCCTGAACCATTTCCATGACGACGAAACCCGGCACCGCAGGTAGTTCCGTCAGTCCACCAAACCAAGTTAGCGCCGGTGGATGTCCACGCTGGACGTCGATCAGCACATCGGTGTCCACGACGTTCATCGGTTACGATCGCTTTCTCGATTCCGCCCGTTGTCGCAAACCCCGGGCGTGTTCCGGGACATTCGCGATATCGGTGCGCGTGCCGACCAGTCCTTCTTTTTGCCAGTAAGCGAGTAGTTCCGCACCGGTGCGAGGAGCGGTGCTCGAAGTCCGTCCCATTGCCAGGACGCGCAGTGCATACTCCGCAAGGGGCAACCGCAGACGGGCGGCATCGGCCGCGAGTTCGCATTCCAGTTCGGGCGGAAGCTCAAGCGTAATAGTCATGCGTATGTTTTCCTTCCACTACTATTGTAACCGAGACTTTGGCGAATTGGCCCTCGGCCCCGTTATCCGCATGGGACCGAGGGCAAGCCGGTCACTTCTTCACGCGCGCCATCAGTTGCGCCAGCTTTTGCAGGGTCTCGTCCGGGTGCGACTTGGCTTCGGCTTCGCAGCCTTTGCAGCACAAGAACACCGGTTGGCCTTTGACCATCACCTTGAGGATCGGGCCCATCGAGCCGAGGCGGCTTTCCTGGTCAATGGCGCAGAACACCTGGGCCTCGGCCAGATGGCGGTCTTCCGCGCTCATCTTCGCGAGTGCCGCCTTGACCCGGGCCTGCTCGGCACTTGACATCGGCGCGTGCGGGGCCGGGTTCGGGTTGGCATGCGCCGGCAGCGACGTGGCGCCGAAGGAACCCGAGCTCTGGAAACTGTTGATGGTCATCTGACGGTCCAATTCGAGTTTGAATTCGTAATTGATCGCCAGCGCCTTTTCGCCCGTCATGGTCGGATCGACGGTCACGTCCCAGCGGAGCAGGTTGTTGTTTCTCTGGTCGCGCACGTATACCGCGTCCTTGCTCAGTTCGGGCGTGGTTTTGATCAAAGCGATATTGACCGCGTCGCCCTCGCCGTGCGGCAGGCGGTCCCAAACTTGCAGGCGAATGCGCTCGTTCTTGTAGCTGCTCACCCGAATGCGATATTCGTAGCGCAGCGATTGATTGCCACCCTGGGTGGTGCGGGCCTTGTCGATCATCTGCCGCTGGACTTGCAATTGCGGATCGACGCCGAAGCCCACGGTGAACTGTTCGCCGATGGCCACGAGCGGCAGGCTCATCTGGCCGACGAAATCCGTGCCGATGTACATGGTCGCGTCGCCGGGCAGGAGCACCAAATTGCTCTTATTGGTCAGGTCGGCGAGACGATAGACGTGCGTGGTGAGCAGCGGGACCGCCTTGTAGTAATAGTCGGGCGGCAGGTCGATGCGGGCCACTTCGAGGACTTGTTCGTCGTTGCGCGACGGCACACTCAATTTGGAATTCAAATGATAGGTCACGGTCGGCCCTTCGCTGACGGCGAGGGCACAGCCGCGGCGCATGGCCTCATCCGGATTCAGCAACTCCCACGACTGATCGAGCGCCGCGGCCGTGTTGTACAGGCCGATCCCGCTCGATTGCTTCCGCTCGTTGAAATCCTTCTGGCCCTTGGCCCGCAAGCTCTTGACCTGCTCTTCCACTTCCATGGCGGCGGGGTTGTTGGGCATGGCCTGGCCGGCGCCCTTGGGCACGACGGTCACTTGCAGGGTCTGCAACTCCGGAGGAGCTGCATTCAGCATCGGCTGGGCGGTAGACAACACCACGTTGACGTTCGGCCAATCCTCGCCGGTCTGCTGGACGATCGCAGCCAGGTATTCGAGTTGCACGGCGTCCTTGGTAGTCTTGCCAGCGCGGAGCTTGTATTGCGGCCGCCATGCGGCGGCATCGACCAGATAATTGAGCCGCACCTTGCCCGCGGCGGCGTTGGTCTTCTCAACGATAAGGACCGCGTCGCGCTCGGTGCGCGTGATGCCGGAGGCGAGATCGGCGAGCTTGCGCTGGGCGAATTCTCCCTTTTCCTGATTAGCTTGAACCTGCTGCTTGAGCGTGACCAGTTCCCGCGCGGTTTCGAGCCGCTGTTCCTTGATGTGCTTGGACATGGCGATGGCTTCCTCGCTCTTGAAGCCGCCCTTTTCCGCGGCGTTCACGGAAGTGAC
>JBGQCZ010000614.1:0-3878 GCA_041495645.1 Gemmataceae bacterium
GAGCCCGGATGCCGCGAACGCCCCCGACACGACGATGACGGCGACGGTGAATAAGTCGCCGCGCATCGGCATGCCGAATGCGAGGCGTCCCACGATGTACACGGACGCCATCTCGGGAAATAGCATCAACAGCCGGCTCGCAAACATGGACAACATGAAATCGCTGCGCCGCATCGGCGTCGCCAGCATGCGCTTGAGAATTTTGCGAACGCGCATTTCGACGATCACGAAGCCAATTCCTCAAAGCCCGCCGCCCAGAAGATTCATGCCCATCAAGCCGGGGATCAGGAAGTCGATGTAGCGGTTGCCGGGTTCGGTCTCGGGCACTTCGCGGGTGGTCACGGCGTCGGGCGATTTCCAGCGCCGCGCGATGGCTTCGACTTGAAAGCGGGCGGCGGCGCTTTCCGAACGTGTCGGATCGAGGCCGAACGTCAGTTCGGAGCGGGAATAGGCGACGAAGAGGGCCGTTTTTCCCACGCGATAGCGGCGCAGGCAATCGGCCTCGTCGTGAACCTCGGCCTTCACGCCGCCAACCTTCAGTTCCTCGGCAAGTTGCTCCGCTGCGCCAACCGATGGACCGCTGACCACGTCCACCGCCGGCGGTTCGGGCAGACGGTTCCAAAACGCGACCGCCAATCCCACCGCCATGATGATCGGAAAGCCGTACACCCAAAACATCGCCTCCGGCTCGCGAAAAAAAATCCGCAACCGGCTCAACACCAATTGTCCAAAAGCGCTCAACCGTTGCATGGTTCATCTCCGTCGTTCGGTCCGGCCGCGCCTAGATTAGCAGACCCGCGTATCATATTTTTTGCTTGCTAATCCGTCTGTCTTGCCCGGAGAATACCAGAGACAGCGGCAGAGCGGCTGCTTTGACGAGAGGATTTCGAATGCGTTATCAAATGTCGGTTGCCATCGCCGCGCCGCTGCTATTTGCGGCTGTTGCCGCGGCCGAAGACCCGAAGAAACAGCCGCCGCCCGTCGCCGCGCAAATCGCCGCCGAACGAACCATCAAGGCTCTCTTCAAGACGGAATATGCCAAGACTTCTCCCACGGATCGGCGACGCCTGGCGGAGCGATTACTCAAGAACGCCGCGGAAGAAAAAGGCACGACAAATCAGTTTGTTCTGTTGCGCGAGGCACGCGATCAAGCCGCTGCGGCCAGCGATTTTCCCTTGGCATTGCGTGCCATCCTGGCGACCGACCGCATCTTCGAGATTGATGCCGCCGCCGATACTTATGCAATCATACGCACGACCATGAAACCGACCGGAGACGAAAACGCGCTGCAAATGATAGCGAAGGTGGAGGCGCTGCCGGACGATAACCCGGGGCGCCAGAAACGGCTCGCGGACCGATGGTTAGAAGCCGCGGAGAAAGAAAAACCTGCGGCCAAGATCGCCATGTTCCGGCGCGGTTTCTATTGGCTGCGCGCCTGCGAGCCGCGGTTCACCGGGTTGGAAAAAGAAAAGGTACAAAAACAGATGCAGGATTGTGCGGGGGTCGTGGACGCCGCGGATGCCAAGGCGGGTGTTTTTTCCGTGTTCGAAGGCCGCTGGGAAGTCAGATACGCAAACAAGATAGTGCGGGACTACGCCGTTGCTCTCGACGGTCAAGTTGTAAATCAGTCTGAGAATCTGAAAGGGAGAATGGTCCGTCGCAGCGGAGAGATTCTTCTCGACCTCAACGACGGAAAAGTGGAACGGATCAGGATAAGTGGATCGCAGTTGCAGGTAGAGCGTTTCAACCCGGCGAGAGATTTTCCGAAAAAGGTCAACGTGACCGGACTCGGAACGCGATTGCCGGACTGACCGCTTGGGTCAGTGTCGCCCCGACGCTTTGTCCAAGATCCACTCTGTCAGTTTTTCAAAGATTAGCTCCGGGTCCGGTTCGAATTCCAGCGTGTGATGAGCCCCCGGATACTCGACCACGGTCTTGTCCGCCGACGCGAAGCGATTGACAAACTCGCGCGTACGCTCATTGTCGATGATGCGATCCGCGCCGGCCAGCATTAGCAAAACCGGGCACGTCACCTGCCGTGGCACGCGACGCAAATAAAAGTCGAACTTAATGCTCTCTACCAGGAACCGGGCCGTGGCCTCGCGCAATGCCAACGGATCCTCGGCAATAAACTTCTGCCAGTGCGGCGTGCCCGTAAACAAGCTCGGCTCGTTCAATGGAATCGGGAACATCCGCGTCGGCGAGGTTAGGCGCGCGGCCGCTATTTTCAATCGTTCGCCCAAAGTTGGCCGTACCTTTGGCCGAAAGCCGGGCGCGAGCAATGCCAAACCATCGAGCAATCCGGGAAACCTGTAACTCAGCCCCGCGCCCAGCTTTCCGCCCCAGGAGATGGAAAACACGAATAGAGGTGGGCGGCTTGGACCGCGCAGCGTGCGCAGAAACTCGCCGAGATCGTCGAGCAAGCGGCGGAAACTCGGCGTGTCGCCGCGAGCAATTTCGTTCCGGCCGCTGCCGCGACGATCCACGAAATACACGTCGCAACCCGCGTCGCGCAAATGACGGCAACTCGCTTCGTACCAACCGCCATGACTCTGGATGCCGTGAATCCCGACCACCGTCGCCCGTGGTTTCCCGGCCGCCGCCCAGTGCCGGTAGAACCAGCGGTAACCGTCGGACGCCGCCCAGGTCCACGGAACCACGTCAGCCACGCAATTGCTCCTTACGCACGGTCACGCGTTCGAGCGCCGCGGCATCCACGGTCATGCCAAGGCCCGAATGAACCAGCAGTGAACCGCGGCCGCCCCAGCCGAAAGTCAGATCTTCCGTGGCGAGTGATTCCTTGACGAGATGCCGATCATACGATCCTTCGACCGCAACGAGATCGGCGACGCTGCCCGCGAAGTTGCGTCCGGCTGCCGAGAGGATCGCGGTTTCACCCACTTGGCAGCCGAGTTGATAGCCAAGCCCGTGCCGCTTCGCAAACTGCGCCAGCCGCAATGAGGGGATGAACCCGCCGCATTTCGAGAGCCGAATGTTGAACAGGTCGCAAGCCTGAAGTCGAACCGCCCGCTCGGCATCGAACGGGCCGCACAGCGATTCGTCGAGCATGACGGGCGTCTTGATCTGCTTGCGGATTTCGGTCAACGAGTCGAGTTTTTCGTGAGCCACCGGCTGCTCGACGCTCGCGATGCGCGCCGGTTCCAGTTCGCGAATTCGCTCGACAGCTTCATCGGGCGACCAGGCTTCGTTGGCGTCCACGCGAATGATCATGTTCCGGCCGCCGCAACGGCGAAACGCGCGCAGTCGCTTGCGATCGTCGTAACCCGGCAAGCCGACTTTAATTTTAATTTGCCGAAAGCCATACATGCGCATGCCCAGCACCGCCACGCGGGCCTTGACGCCGCGAGCCGAGGCAATCACGCCGCTATAACGAACCATCTCGCGCGGTTGATAGAGTTCCGGTGCGATGAGCTTCGCGATCGTCGAAAGCGGCTCGCCATTCGACTTGCCGTACGCGTCGAGAATCGCCAGTTCCACCGCACAGCGAGCGGCATTTCCTTGGCAGCCACGCTCGTCATTCGGCGCCGATGCCAATTTGAATCTCTCGGCCATCGCCAACGCGGCGGGGAAATCTTGGCATGATTCGAACTGAGCACGCAGGTCGCTGCGCTTCAGCAGTTCGAGCGAGGATTCAATCGTTTCGCCGGTGACGTAATCGCGCGGCAGCCCCTCGCCGTAGCCCTCCGAGCGATCCGAGAGCACGCAGCGAACCACGACATTGTCGGTCTCGGTGCGCTCGTGCGACGCGTGCTTGAACGCGCGCTTCAGCGGAATGCGGACGTGAATTGCGGTGAGTTCGACAATTCGCATGAGGTGATTCTACGACCGCTCACTTGCCCGTCACGCTGTCGATGCAC
>JBGQCZ010000615.1:0-3877 GCA_041495645.1 Gemmataceae bacterium
CAAAGGTTCCGACAAACCGCAGGAGACAATTGTCGGACTGGTTCCCGAACAAAAGGTCGTTGACACGCTGAACCGCGTACTGGGTCCAGCCACGGCGTAAGAAAAAGGCTGAAGGAGGAAGGCTGAAGGATGAAACAGATTCATCCTTCAGCCTTTGGTTTTCATGCTCCTGCGCGCCCGCCACTTTACGACCGGTCAATCCGTCGATGTGACCGTGGTTGACGGCCGCATCGCGAGCGTGGCCCCCGCGTCGAGCCAGCCAGCGACTCACCAAGCCGGTTGGATTGCGCCCGGCTTTTTCGATCTGCAAATCAATGGCTGCGACGGCATCAGCTTCAATTCCCCGAAACTCACGCTTGAAGATGTTCGACACGTCGTTGCAGTCTGCCGCAAGCACGGCATCGCCGAACTGTTTCCCACGCTGGTGACGAACTCGTTCGTAGCGCTCGCGCATGGCTTCGCCACGCTGAATCGCGCCTGCGCCGATCCCGATTTGCTTCGTAACTTGCCCGGGTTCCATCTCGAAGGACCGTACATCTCGGCCGAGGACGGGCCGCGCGGCGCTCATCCGAAGGCGCACGTCCGCCCGCCCGATTGGGACGAATTTCGCCGTCTGCAAGATGCCGCCGGCGGACGCATCAAGCTCGTCACGCTCGCGCCCGAACTTGATAACGCTCTCAAGTTCATCGAACAACTCGTCGCAATCGGTGTGACCGTCGCCATTGGCCATACGGCCGCGACGGGTCCGAGCATTCGCGATGCCGTCGCTGCCGGAGCGCGTCTCAGCACGCACCTTGGCAACGGTTCGCACGCCCTGCTGCCCCGACACGAGAACTACCTCTGGGAACAACTCGCCTGCGATGATCTGTGGGCCAGCATCATCGCCGATGGCCATCACCTGCCGCCCGCCGTCATCAAGACCATTCTGCGAGTGAAGACGCCGGCGCGAACGATTCTCACCTGCGATGCCGGGAGTTTGGCGGGTTGTCCTCCGGGACGCTACTCCGACTGGGACGCCGAATTTGAAGTGCTGCCGGAGGGCAAGATCGTGGTGCCCGGCACGCCGTATCTCGCTGGCTCTTGGGCCTTTACCGATCAATGTGTCGCTCATGTGTTGAAGCTCGGACTGGTCTCGCTGTCGCACGCCATCGACATGGCCGGCGCCCGCCCGCGCGAATTGCTGCGCCTGCCGCCGCGAAGTTTGAACGCCGGTGAACCGGCGGATTTGATCTTGTTTGATTGGCAGCCGGGCGGCGAGTTTCGACTGCGCGAAATGGTTGGCTGATTCGGCACGACAGGCATTCTCGTTATTTTCGACCCCATACAACCCGTGGGATTTGCCTGAGTCGCTCAACTTCACGAAGTTCGTGTGCCGATTTCGACCGATGTCTCGCTTCATCGCGGTCGTCAAGGAGTGGCCATGGCCGCCGGTCGCGGTTTGATCGCGGTTTGCCTCGCAAGCCTGATGGCGTCGCAGGCTTTGGCCCTGCCGTTTCGCATCCCCCGGCCGCTCGAGAATCAGAAGCTCAACTCCAAGCTCCAGGGCCGCGTCCTCGATTTCACCAAGAATCACGCCGCCGACAATCGCTTCTGGGCCCCGTCGCTTTGCGCCAAACGCGACATGTATGTTTACGTCCCGCCCTGTTACGACGAATCGAAACAATACCCGCTGTTGATCTGGCTGCACGGATTCTCGCAAGACGAGAAGGCCGCCAAGATGCTGGCCGGTCCGTTTGATTCCGCCGTTCTTGAGGGCCGCCTCCCGCCCATGGTCATCGCCATCCCGGACGGCACTTTCCGGGGCACTCCTTCCATGACCAACTCCGGCAGTTTCTACCTCGACGGTCCGAAGGGACGCTACGAAGATTATCTCATCGACGATGTTTGGAATTTCATCAACAGCCGGTTCTCGATTCGCCCGGAACGCGAGGCGCACGTTCTCGCGGGTGCGTCGATGGGCGGCACCTCCGCCTTCAATCTGGCGTTCAAGCACAAAGACAAGTTCGGCGTGGTCGTCGGCATCATGCCGTTGCTCGATCTGCTTTACGCCGATTGCCACGGCAACCACTTCGGGCCGTTCGACCCGAACTGCCTGGGCCGCACGGATCGCTACCGGCCTGCCGCATCGGCCGGAAGCCTGTTTCTGGTGATCCCGATCCGCAACGGCAAAGCGATGCGGCCGGTGATGGGCAATCGCAAGGAAGTGGAAGAACGGCTGCCGCGCGAGAACCCGGTCGAATTGCTCGACCTGAACGACATTCAGCCGGGCGAATTCAAGATGTTCATTTCCTACGGCGCTCACGATCAATTCAACGGCTCGGCCGAGGCCCAGAGCTTTCTGCACCGCGCCGCGCAACGCGGCATCACCGCCGAACTCGTGGTGAACCCCAACGGCCGCCACAACAAGAAAACCGGCATGAGCTTCTTCGACCCCTGGGCCGCCTGGCTCAACCCCATCCTCGCGCCCTACGCGCCCTGAATTGGCACCCCGCCCGACTGCGAATGCGTCTCCGAGCACAACAAAAAACAACAATTGCCGCGCCGACCGATCTTTGCTGTTCGGATATATCTCGTTGCAATGAAACGACTTGATGCGTGCGCGGCGTGCCCTCACACAAATTGTTGTTTTTGTTGTTTTGGTGATTTGGTCGTCCGGACATGCCGCGAACGTTCGATCGGCAACGGAGCCGCTCCATAGAATCAACATGCAAGTACCCATGACGGCATCCTCCAAGATATGCGCGCACTCCGGGCGCTCGGACGACGGACACGTATAGTGTACTCATGTACCTATAGGCATGCAATGGCAGCCGAATGGATTTGCGGCAGGATCGTCGCCATGCCGATGGCAAGCAATGGGAAAGTCAGCATTCTTCTTCGCACTCGGACGTGATCGTGTCGGTGAGACCGCATGAGCAAGAATCTGCCGGCCATCCTCGGACCACGCCACGTGCTGGTTTTCGTAACGCGCGAGTTCGTCCGGATCAAACTCATTGCTATTTCGAATGAACTCCGCCCCGTTTATGACCGCCCCCCGCTTTCCGCCGTGCTTCATGATCTTGTCGCAAACCGTGTTGGCCTGTCTGGCGAATCGGAGTAGTTTGTGATCTGGACACCACGCACGCAGATCCCCAATACTGCAATCCAATCATGAGCACCATCCTCGACTCCGACCCCTCGATCTTCACCCTCGCCACGCGCTCGCCTGGCCCCGCGGGCAAGCTGCCGCTCACCGACGATCTCCTTCGCCACGCGCCTTCGGGCGATCTCTTTGGCTGGAGTCAGAATGTCGGCATGGGCTGGAACCCGGCCGAACTCGGGCGCAAGGAGTTTCTGATTCTCTCGACGCATGGCGGGTTGCGGGCCGATGATGGGTCGCCGATCGCGCTGGGGTATCACTCCGGGCATTGGGAGGTCGGGCTGCTGGTGAAGGCGGCGGCGCAGGAATTGAAGCGGCTGGGCTGCGTGCCGTTTGCGGGGGCCGTCACCGATCCGTGCGATGGCCGCACGCAAGGCACTCCCGGCATGTTTGACAGCCTGCCCTACCGCAACGATGCCGCCACGATCTTTCGCCGCTTGATCCGCTCGTTGCCAACGCGGACCGGCGTGCTCGGCATCGCGACTTGCGACAAGGGTCTCCCTGCGATGATGATGGCGCTGGCCGGGTCCGGTGATTTGCCGGGCTTGTTGGTTCCCGGCGGGGTGATGCTGGCCGGCGAGCCGGGGACCGAGGACACGGGCAAAGTGCAGTCGATCAGCGCGCGTTTCGTGCAAGGTGAAATCACACTGGAACAAGCGGCGGAAGCGGGTTGTTACGCGTGTGCCAGTCCCGGCGGCGGGTGCCAGTTCCTGGGCACGGCGGCCACGTCGCAAGTGG
>JBGQCZ010000616.1:0-3866 GCA_041495645.1 Gemmataceae bacterium
AAATCCAAACTCTGAATGCGCGAGGAATCCAAAGCCTTGAGCAGGATTGCGACGGTCTCGGGAGTGATTCGATTCGATCGCAATTCCAGCCGCCTGAGATGGGGAAGACATTGCCAGCCCGCCAACGCACGGAAGCTCTCGCTCGGCGACTGATGGCCGGACAGGCGCAGTTCGGCGAGATTCGCCAACGCGGCATGCCTGGCGGATTCGAGCATGTGCCGCGGCTCAAGCGTGGCGCTCGCCGACTGCAATTCGATGAGCCGCAGATCGCGCGCCAGGTCGAGGAATTGAGGCCAGTCGCCGGGTTCGGTGAGCATCAAGCGGGTGACGGCGTTGGCAGCACTGGGAGTCGTGAGCATCCGCATGAAGATCTCGGCGCGATTGGGGGACGCGTCGGGAGATCGGTAGCGTTCCATCAGTTCGCGATAGCTGTCGCCGCCGATGTGCACCTGCAGCAGAGAAACGGGATTCAACAGCCAGTCGGCATTTTGCAAGAATTGGGTCGGGCTGATTTCAACGGCGGGGAAGCCGCGTTGGAAATACCAGCGCGGGTCCGGCGGCAACTCGCGCGTGGTGCTGGGGTCGAGCGGCTCAAACGGCGGTTCGTCCGACGGCGGGAAGTAGCGCGCGAGTTCGCGCAGTTCCGCCGAGGACCATGCCGCCGACAAGCCGTGAATCAGCTCGCGTTCGCGGCGAACGAGGTTGACCTGCCGCGGGTCGTATGTATCGAGATGCGACCGTTCGATTTGGATGCGAATGAACTCGGCCCGCTCGCAGCGTCCCTGTTCCTCGAGCCAATCGGCGTAGACCAGGCGCGGGCCGTCGTCGGCCGGAGCGGCGCGAATTGTGCCTAGCAGCGCGAGTTCACGCGAATCCATCGAGGACCCGATTCCTGGGCGACGTGTCACTCCGCGGGAGGTTCGCTCCAGCGGCGGAATAGTTGATGCTCGACTCCTAACTGATCGCACACGCGGCCCACCACGAAATCGACCAATTCCGCGATTGACTTCGGCCGGTGGTAGAACCCCGGCATGGCCGGCAGGATCACGGCCCCGGCTTCGACGCAAGCCGTGAGGTTCCGCAACTGCACCAACCCGAGCGGCGTCTCGCGCGGCACGAGCACCAGCTTGCGGCGCTCCTTTAAGTGTACGTCGGCGGCGCGATGAATGAGGTTTTGCGACAGGCCGTTGGCGATGGCGGCCACGGTTCCCATGCTGCACGGGCAGACCGCCATCCCGCCCGTCAGAAACGACCCGCTGGCGATTCCCGCCGTGAAATCCTGGAAGTAGTGATACTGCAAGTTGGCCAGCGCCGGGCCAAGCCGTTCGATGGCGTCGGTCGCGAGTAAATCAGCAGGTCGAAATCGCTTCAAATCGATCTTGCGTTCGAGTTCCGTTTCGATGACTTGCACCGCGGCGGGGCTGATGGCCAGATGCACGGTTCGCCCAGCGGCGAGAAGCACTTCGAGCAAGCCCACGCCATATGGCGCACCACTAGCACCGGTGAGGGCCAGAACCAAATCGTGAGATGTCATGTCGCTATTCTATCTGATGAATGACTTGTCGTCATAAGGAAGGCTTGGTCGATGTTCGACGGCCGAATAAGCTGAAAAACGCGGGGCCGGTAGCTCAACGGCAGAGCAGGGGACTCATAATCCCTTGGTTACAGGTTCGAATCCTGTCCGGCCCAATTCCACTTTCCGCCGCGTCCTCTTGCACCGTCTCGCATAGGTCCGCAATTCGCAACGGTTTGCGCTTGATCGGCTTTAGCTCGCCATTCCCATCGTGTCGCACCGCGTCGCATCCGTTCGCACCGTTGGGGGGTTGTTTCCGCATTCCTACTGCTGATTGTACTGCGGGCGCTTGATCGGTCGTCCCGGTCGCTGCCAGGGGCAAAGTGTCCGACAGCATCTTTGCCATGCCGCCGATGGCATCCGCGTGTTGATCCGGCAGAAGATGGCCGTAAGTGTCCATCGTCAACGTGATGCACGAATGCCGCATGATGGTCTTGATGACGTTTGCATGCACGCCTTGCAGTGCCAGCCAAGAGCCGCATGAATGACGCAGGGAATGGAAGTCGAGGACTTCCCCCTCATGGTTTCCGACGGCCAGGAAGTCGCTTTCCTCTCGCCTTGCGTACGCTTCGCGATCGTGCTTCACTTCATTCAGCCAAGCCTCGCGGGCCTCGGCCAGATCGCCGCGCAACATGTCGGCCATGCTCCATTTGTCCGGAAGAGCGAACACACTAGCTGACGGCGTTTTCGTCGCCACGATTCGCCGAAGTTCGCTCGCCAGATCAGCCTGGATGTACTGCCGGGCCTCTTGCTGGTTCTTCGTGTTCTCCGCACGGCAACGGACGTATGGCTTCTCGCCGACAAGGAAGAGATCGGACTTCGTTAGAGACCGAAGCTCAGCGGAACGAAGTCCGGTCTGAATGGCGACGGCGTAAAGGGCCAAGCGCTCCAGGGGGTTCATGCCTTCCCGGGGACCGCTTACCAGGGTTGCCGCGCGAAGGCAGGGCCATTCGTCTGGCAACAACATCCGCCGGCGCAGGCGCCGGTCGGTCTTCAGACTAGGCCGCTTCACACTCCGTAAGGGGTCGTGCGCCAGCTTGCCGTGATCGGCCAGCCATTTCGTGAACGCCTTGGCCGCGACAACGCGCCCCTGAATCGTTCGCGGTGCCTTCCCCTCGGCCTTCATCGCTGACATGATCCGATTCATGCCGTCCGCAGTGATGTCGTTTGGCGTCGCGAATCCCGCCACCGCACAAACTTCGCGAACGAATGCGACCGTCCGCTTGACGTGATCTTCGCTCCGTTGCCTGGCCGTCATCATCGCTTCGAAGTCGGCAAGGTGGTCTTCGATCGGCCGGCTGCTTTGAATGGCGAGTGATTCTTGGCGAGCATCGATGATGCCATCGCGCCGCAGGGCGACATCGGCGAGCTTGTCTGCCAGGATGCGTTCGGCGGTTTGCTTGTCCGTGGTGAGCGTGTTGTGTTCGCGGCGCTTGCCTGTGGAATCGTACCAAGCGATGCAGTACGGGCCATCGTCGCGCCGTTTGAAGATTGATCCACTGCCGTTGCCACGATTGCGTTTCTTTGCCATGTGCTTATCCCTTCGAGAATTACTGGCGTCCGCTGGGACGAGTCTCAGCGGGCGATGTCTAGCTGTGACACGAATCCCTACACTACACTCCTGCGTCTACAAGGTCCGCTCCTCCGGCGCCGAACCGCTATATGCCCTCGATAGTCACTAGCCGCACCGCGAACGCGCAAGACACCTAGCTAGGAGCAATCAATGTGCGGCCGATTCACGATGCGTGCGAATCTCAAGACGGTTGCCGGACTGTTCGACGTGCCCGAACCACCGCCCACGGTCAAGCCGCGTTACAACGTCTCACCATCACAGACCATCGTCGCGATTCGACCGACTGACAACGAAAAAAAGGAATGGGCGCTCCTGCGCTGGGGTTTGATCCCTTCTTGGGCCACCGATCCCAAGATCGGCTACAAGATGATCAACGCCCGGTCCGAAACGGTGGCCACGAAGCCATCGTTCCGCTCGGCGTTCAAGAGACGCCGCTGTGTGATTCCCGCCGATGGGTATTACGAGTGGAAGGCGAACGGCAAACAGAAGCAACCGTACCTTTTCCATCGACAGAATGATGCACCGTTCGCATTCGCAGGACTTTGGGAGCGGTGGGAGCACGGCGACGAACCGATTGAATCGTGCACGATCATCACCACAAGTGCGAACGCAGCGACTCGGGAATTCCACGACTGCATGCCGGTGATCCTGAATGAGAAGGCAGTTGCCGAATGGCTGGACTCGAAAAGCGAAGTGCAAGAACTGACCGACTTGCTCAAG